>DASPNN010000051.1:0-6804 GCA_035626495.1 Chryseosolibacter sp. | reverse complement strand
GATTCGAACATGCCAATTTCGTTTGACGAGCCAACAAAAATGTGATTGACTGCCGAGACACGTCCTTTCATGTTTTCAGGCGTAAGCGTCTGGATCAGTGTTCCGCGAATGATAACACTGACGCAATCAAATGCACCACTCGCCATCAGGATGAAAAGCGAGAGCCAGAAGCTCGAAGAGAGGGCAAAAAGGATCATACAAACTCCAAAGCCTCCGACACAGCTGAGCAGGATCTTGCCGGCGTCCCGTTTGATGGGGTGATGTGTGATATAAAATGCCATCGCCAGGGCACCGACTGAGGGCGCCGCGCGCAGTATGCCCAGTCCCTCCGGTCCGATGTGAAGAATGTCTTTTGCAAATACGGGCAGCAGCGCAACCGCGCCCCCAAAAAGCACCGCAAACAGGTCGAGCGAGATCGCTCCGAGGATGATCTTATTGTCGAATACGAATCGCAGGCCCGCTTTGATTTTTTCAGCGACACCTTCCTCCCCGGATATTTCAGGCACCGGTTTGTCGCCCACACCGGCGACCAGCAGAAGTCCGGCCAGCGTCAGGCACACGTCGATCAGATACGCCATCTGTATGCCGAGCAATCCATACAACAATCCGCCAAATGCAAGCCCCCCAATCGTCGCCGTTTCCCAGAGCGTACTGTTCCAGGTGATCGCGTTACCGTAAAGGTCGCGGGGCACAAGCTGCGGCATGAATGAGAACACCGCCGGCGAAAGGAAACCCCGTGCGATTCCGCTGACAAAGATTACGGCATAGATCGGATAAACTCCGTAGTCTAGCATATAAGCACCTATGTCCAGCGTGAAGTAGAGAAGGCCAACCGAACAAGCCAACAGCGTCAGAAGACACGACACGATAATTCTTTTGCGTTGGATAATATCGGCAACGTGTCCGGCATACAGGGAGACTCCGATGGACGGAATTGCTTCAGCCAGCCCGATGAGGCCAAGCGCGATCTTGTCGTTCGTGATTTCATACACCTGCCAGCCGACCACCACCGATTGGATCTGGATGGCAAGGGTGACGCAGAAACGGCTGGAAATAAACAACCTGAAATCCGGGATCTTCAGCGCAGCATACGGTCCGGTAGGGGTCGTGTTCATGTCGGGCTTTTCGGGCGCAAAAATAGCAATCGAAAGCTCCGCGGTTCAAAAGAGCAGGTGCTTTTCTATCGCATCCACGGCGGTTTTTCTCCGCGCATCGCGCTCGCCACGGATTTCTACAAAGGGAGCGGGCTGATTGCGGAGCTCTTTCAGGTAAATATCGTACAGCGTTTCCCGTTTATCGGGATGTTCCCGCTGGGGATCGTTTTCCCATGGCACGTCGATGTAGGTGAGCAAATACAGGTCGTACTTCCTGGCGCTGATCAGTGAGAGTATCTCGGGGTGCGCGTGTCCGTATTTGAATTCACTCCACACCTTAATGACGATCAGGTTGGTGTCACAAATAACCAGGTGGTTCGCATCGCGGCTCCATTCGTTCTCAATTCTTACCTGCCCGTGTGCGATGGTCATGAGGTCGTGCTGCTCGTAGGGCCGAGTGAGGTTATCGAGGTATCCCCGTGCATACTCCGGCACCCAGACGGTTTGAAAATGCGCGGCAAGGAATTGTGAAAGCTCTGACTTGCCAGTGCACTCTGGTCCAATGACAACAACTTTCTTAATTTCTTTCATCATATCCTGCGCCAAATAGGCCACGCAAAGTAAAAGAAAAGTACCGACTGTGATCGCGGCAATTCAATAAATGGAAAACAATTCGCGTATCAGGATATAACACCCCATAAAGAGGATGAACCAGCCGAAGCTGTACCTCAGTTTCGGAGCAGGGACTTTCTTCTGCATTTGATTTCCGATGAGAATTCCCGCGATGGCCAGCGCAGTGATGATCAGAAGAAACTGCCACTCAATGCGGTAGTTCATCACGTCGCCCAGGAAACCGATAAGGGAATTGATCGCGATAATGAAAAGTGAAGTCCCGACCGCAGTCTTGAACGGCAATCCCGTCAGTAACACCAGCGCCGGTATGATCAGAAAACCACCTCCGGCACCGACGAAGCCGGTCAAGAATCCAATCAGCGCACCCTCGATCACCACCAGGAACGTCTTGAAGCGGTGGTCTTCCTTCTTGATCTCGTTCCGTTGCCGGATCAACGAGACTGACGCGAGGATCATCAGCAGTCCAAACACACCAAGGATTAAAAATCTTTTCGTAACAGGAAAATCGGCGGTTTGAAAAATAACGTCGGGTATCATTGGAACAATCCATTTACGGGTTACGAAGATGGTCGCAATGGAGGGCACCCCGAAGATGAAACCGGTTCTGAGGTTAACAAGGTGGTCGCGGTATTTCGGGATAGCGCCTACAAAGCTCGTCATTCCTACAATGAACAACGAGTAAGCAGATGCCAATACAGGCTCGACGCCGAACAGGTAGACAAGAATGGGTATTGACAGGATTGAGCCCCCACCGCCAAGGATTCCGAGAATGATTCCGATGAAAACCGCAGCTACATAACCTGTGAACTCCATTCAGGAACGGGTCATCGTTGTTGCTGCAAATGATTCACAATTTTGCGTATTCGATGATGAACGCATCCGGGAATTTTTTTCTGACCTGCTCTCTAAAGTTTTCTGCCTTCGGGCGCGAGGAAAATTGTCCAAGGATCAGCCCGTAATATTTGACTCCATTGACGATCTTGACCTGCACCATCACATGCTTTTTGTAAGAGTTTTTCAGGTTGTCGGACAGGCGCATCAGGTTCACAAGTTCCTGGAAGGTTCCGATTTGCACCCCGTATCCGCTTGGGTTCAGCCGGCTGATTTCGAAGTCGTAGAATTCCTTTTCCTCTACGACGACGTGGTCGACGGTCTTTGCAGGATCGCTTTGTTTTCCGTCGCCGGCATCGACCACTTCAACCTGGACCTCGGCGAGACCCTGGTTGATGAAGTCCAGTTTTTCCGCTGCTGAGCGCGATAGGTCAATGATCCGGTTATCGACCCAGGGACCGCGATCATTGATGACCACCTCGACGGTTTTGTTGTTTGCGGTATTTGTCACCTTGACTTTCGTTCCGAACGGCAACGATTTATGTGCCGCCGTCAGGCGGCTGTGCCGGTATTTCTCACCGCTGGCAGTCGGCGAGCCTTCGAACTTATCGGCATAGAAGGAGGCCTTGCCGGTTTGTACCTGGCCGTAGAGCAGAACGACTAAAAAATTCAGGAGCAGGGTAAAAAATAGTCTTCTCATAGGCTTTGAACAATTTAATAAAACAAAAGTAATCACCTTCGGGCAACTTCGGTAGAAAGAATAATCATGTAAAACACTCCGCGCGACAAGATTTCCAAAACATTTCCGTATTACAATTGGTATATCCTCAAATTCCGTTACCTTTGCCCGGCAAATAATCAATCGTAATTATTTGCCATGCCGCTCGATCACTCCAAATTCCTCTTCGAGGCGCTCACCTATGATGATGTGCTTCTTGTCCCAGCGTACTCCGAAGTTCTCCCCCGCGAGACCAGTACTTCGACTCACCTGACCAAAAATATTTCCCTGAACATTCCCATTGTATCGGCCGTGATGGATACTGTGACTGCAGGAGACCTGGCGATCAGCATCGCTTTGGAGGGCGGTCTTGGCTTCATCCACAAGAACATGAAAATCGAGCAACAGGCCGAACAGGTGCGGAAAGTTAAACGCTCGCAAAGCGGACTCATCATCGACCCGGTTACCCTCAGTGTCAACTCGACCGTTCAGCAAGCCGAGAACATCATGCGCGAGTTCCGGATTGGCGGCATTCCGATCGTGGAAGCGGACGGCAAGCTGGTTGGCATTCTTACGAACCGCGACCTGAGATTTCAAAAGGACATGGCGACACCGGTGGAGAAGATCATGACCAAGGCAAATGTCATTACCGCCCAGGAAGGCATTACCCTTAAGGAAGCGGAGGAAATCCTCAAGAAATACAAGATCGAAAAGTTGCCAATCGTCAACAAGGATGGCAAGCTCACGGGCCTGATCACATTTAAGGACATCCAGAAGAAAAAGAATAAGCCGAACGCGTGTCAGGATAAATTCGGACGATTGCGTGTAGGCGCTGCGGTAGGAGTGACCCCGGATATCATCGAGCGTATCGACGCCTTGAAAGTTGCCGGCGTTGACGTAATCAGCATCGATACCGCCCACGGACATCACAAAGGGGTGATCGATTCGGCCCAGCGCGTGAAGAAGAAATATCCGGAAATGGATCTCATCGTTGGAAACATTGCAACCGGTGAAGCGGCAAAGGCGCTTGCAAAAATCGGTGCCGACGCGATCAAGGTTGGAGTGGGACCAGGCAGCATTTGCACGACCCGCATCGTCGCCGGAGTCGGGCTGCCGCAGCTTTCAGCAGTGTACGAAGCTGCCAAAGCCGTTCAAGGATCTGATACGCGCATCATCGCCGATGGTGGTATACGTTTCTCCGGCGATATTGTCAAAGCGATCGCCGCAGGGGCGGACAGTGTAATGATCGGTTCGTTGCTCGCGGGCACGGAAGAAGCACCGGGAGAGGTGATTATTTACGAAGGGAGGAAGTTCAAATCCTATCGCGGCATGGGCTCGCTCGAAGCGATGGAGACGGGCTCAAAAGACCGTTACTTCCAGGATGTTGAGGACGATGTGAAGAAGCTTGTCCCGGAGGGCATTTCCGGCAGGGTACCATACAAAGGCTTAGTCTCCGAAGTATTGTTCCAACTGGTGGGCGGCTTGCGCGCTGGCATGGGCTACTGTGGAGCCAAAGACATCGCGGCCCTGAAGGAAGCGAAGTTTGTAAAGATTACGTCGGCCGGCATTACTGAAAGTCACCCGCATGATGTGACCATCACCCGAGAGGCGCCCAACTACAGCAGAAAATAACAAATTCTTACATCGCCGCAAATACCTGTGACCGTGGCCATTAAGGGTCAGTTTCTTCTTCAATTATTCACTATTATTGCAGGGCCAATCATCTGATTGGCTTATTTTTTAGCCCGTTTTCGGGCTTTTTGAGATTTTATGAGGACCAAGGCCATTATCCGTTTGCTGTTCATGGTGGGTGTGATCACCTGGCTGGCCCTCGTATTTACAGACATTTCCATTGTCCTCAGCACCAAGAGCGGGAGCAACATCAAGTCCGACATCCCTTTTTGGCTGCCGAATGTGCTGCTCAACCTTTTTATCCTTGCGTTGTATTACTACTATAAGCTGAAGCTCGAACGGGATGACATCCTGAATTTCGTGGACTTGCTCTGGCGTGTGTTTGCCACCGGCCTGGTGGCCACCGTTATTTCACTTGCCATCAAGCTGGTCGAAAACCTGCTCGGGGCGACCAAGCTGACACGCGAGGTCGTGTTCATCGACCTGGTCTATCTGATCAATCTGGGGTTGATGATCGGTTTTCTGATCATGGCTTTCACGGCGTGGAAACGTCTGATCCTGTATCAAAAATCTAAGTGGCTGCTGCGATTGTGGAATTTCTTCGAGTGGGGACTGCTGATCACCCTGATCTATAACAGTTTCGACCTTCCTTTCATCGAGCCCGTCTTCGTGACGCTGCTCGTGTTGTTTGTTGTGACCGGACTGGTCTTGTCAGGCAATATGAAGTGGGTGGCCTACCTGAACTTCAGGCAGAAATGGACGAGCCTGCTGCTGTTGCTTTTGACGATCTTTTATTTGCTGTACGGGTTGTTCACACTCAATTCGCTGATTGAATCGCTCAACGATGCGAGTGTGCGTTTCATGAATTACAACAGCCACGTCTTTATTCTTTCGGTCATCAGCTTTGTGACCTTGTACAGTATTTTTTCATTTCTGGTCATTCTCTTCAATCTTCCGACCACGTCTGTATTCGAGCAAAAGCTTGAAGAAGTGGTGAACTTTCAGCGGATCAGTCAATCGATACAAACCGAACAGAGCGAGGAGAGCGTATATAATATTCTGCTCGAGACTTCGGTGAGCACTGTCTTCGCGGATGCTGCGTGGCTGGAAATCAAGAACAGCGATACTTCGAAATTGTACACTTATCAGATTCAGGAAAAAGAGGCCAACGATATTATTGCCTATCTGAATAACAACAATGTCAAAGGTGTTCTCGACCAGGGCAGCGATAAGACAAGAAACCTTTCGAAACACCTCAGCAACCTGAAAGGTTCACGTTTCCGGTCGATTCTTGCGTTTCCCATTTTCGTCAAGGGCGAGAACATCGGCACGCTGGCACTGGTAAAAGAACTCGCCGAGGGTTTCAATAAAGAGATGACGAAGATCGTCTCCACTTTTGCGAACCAGGCAGGAATTTCTATTGAAAATTTCCGGTTGATGGAGGAGGCGCTGCAGAACGAGCGTTACAAGGAGGAGTTGAAGATCGCCAAGACCGTTCAGAAGAGCCTCTTGCCGGAAATGCTGGAGCAGGATAAGGATTTTGATATTGCCGCTTTTTCCGAATCCGCGGATGAGGTCGGAGGCGACTATTACGACACCCTGCGCATCAGCGATCACCAGGTGGCACTGATTATCGCCGACGTTTCGGGGAAGGGTACCACAGCCGCTTTCCATATGTCGCAGATGAAAGGGATCTTCCACAGCCTGGCGCAGTTTTGTATCGAACCTGACGAGTTTATGAAGCGGGCCAACCAGGCGCTCATTTACTGCCTGGAACGTGGTTCGTTCATTTCCGCGACATTTTTTACTGTCAATACCCAAACCAAGAAAGTACACTACTCGCGGGCAGGACACTGTCCGGTGTTGTACTATCATGCAGTCGAGAACACATCGGAA
>DASPNN010000050.1:0-8915 GCA_035626495.1 Chryseosolibacter sp. | reverse complement strand
GCGGCGATCACCCGGCTATTTATCGAAGGTCTGAACCTGCCAAGGTTCATACTTTGTGGAACAAGTATGGGTGGACTGACCACCTTACTATACTTGAAAGTCGCCGGACTTGCAAACGTAAAGACTTATGTCAACATCGAGGGGAACCTAATGCCCGAAGACTGTATGTTTTCGAGTAAAGTCGTGACATACGACTACGATACTTTTAGAAATCACATCTTTCCGAATACGATTATCGATATGAAAGCCAAAGGCAATACCGGATATCATATCATTGCCAATAATTTGCAATTAAATACGAACGTAAAGTCATATTTCAATTACACTTTTCAAACCGTCAAGTATTCCGCAACCGGAGAGTTGTTACACCAATATTTAACAATGGAAATCCCACGCCTGTTCATTTACGGAGACGAAAACAGCTCGCTTTCGTATCTTCCGAAGCTTCGGCAGCATGGGATGGATGTGAAGGAAATATCGGGGAGCAACCACTTCGTTTTCTATGACAATCCGAAAGAGTTGTATGATGTGGTCGGCAATTTCATTGATAATTTAGAGCAATGAAAAATGGGCGCCAAATTCGCGCGGGGCAAAATCCTCAAAGCTAGGGAGGGAAATTTATAGAGCAGAAACATTTACATAACAATGACCAAATTCTTAATACTCGGGCTTAACGACACGCGAAAGCTGTGAGCGTAAGACCCTTACAACTAAATGCGTCTGAGCGGTGTCTATTAACCGGACAATGAATGATTTATGAGAAAAAACTCGCCATCCTTTTATCAACAGTGCTGTGCCTATGCTGTGATGAGGGCGTGGAAGAAGTACCGATAGATGTCTTAGAAGTCACAACTGCGGGAATAAGTTGTGGGATGGTGCTGATTGACTTTCAAAAAAATGACTTTGAACGAATTAAGAAATTAACAAGGTCGGATTGGCTACGGTACAGAGCACACAACCTGGATAACGGCAAATTCAGCACAGACGGACAAGCACTTGTCGTTAAGGTGAGAAAAACATTTGAGTCAGATCTGCCGGTATGCACGCTCATGGAACCCACTTATCCAATAGTGACTGTCGTGGAAGCCGAATTAAAAGATTGAGTGTCTTAAGTGATCCCGATCGTTGCGAGCTCGTAATCCCTCCTGCGCAAAGGAATTCATAATTTCCAATTGGGGTAAGAAGAAAATTCCGGAGGCGAAGATCAAACCGCACTGCTGGCAGCGGGTCCAGCTCTATAGACTACTAGGTGTCATCAACCTTTTTCATATTTTTATAGTATCATACACAGCCCAATGCTAAAAGTTCTGAGCTCGATATCATTCGCTTGTCAATAACCCATGAGACTTCTTTTCCGCCTTAACATTGGCAATTGTTTCTCCTGACCTGGGGCGTGCCCATCCTCATGAATTTCTTTACCATCACGGACCCAGGAGTGATCATAAAACTTTCCCCTCTCGTCATTCTGTTTTTGAGAGTTGGGATTGTGGGCTGGGTTTTGGTAATTGCGAGGGGACTGCACAGTAAATTGCCACCCGGAATTAATGCACACTTTCGCGATGGATAGTCCTCACATAAAAGAGCAACCGGAATGGAAGAGTTTTGCGTTGCTTCTATATGTTGGAAATGTTACGCATGATCAGCAATTACGCGAACGTATAGATGCGACATAAACGGCAACATCAACAAGATAACAGCCCACAGGTAATGCGAACCTTTGCTTTTGAGTACACCGACATGAAATTCTTCATGAAATTACTGGGATGGTCGTTCTTAACGTTTTTTATACTGTTGTTTTCAATGGTGTTTACAGTAGAGCTCATCGGAATCGTTGCAGGGCTGATATTGACATTTGGAGTTCCGACATTAATATTCTATTTAAACAAGAAAAAAATAAGGAACGACGGGGGTGCGACGATCCTTGACGAATTTTGCGAAATTAAACTGACCGCCGCCAGCCAAAACGTAGTATTTGCCAATATCAAGACATACCAGATCGAACATTACAATGGAGCCGCTCTACGTATCTGGTTCAGGGACGGAACAAAATTCAAGGTCGTGGCAAATTCAAATTTTTGCGACGAGGGCCAGTTCGAGATCTTTTGCCGGGAACTCGATGGCGTACTTCAACAATATAGAAAAGACACCAATTTCGACTTAACACGCAAGGCCTCAATGTTCGATCGGGTGTAAATGTCTCCGTATCTGATAGTCCTTACGTTGTGATCATGTCGCGAACCTGTATGTGAATCCCAGGCGGCGCGCATGCCTCCCTCACACTGCCGGTGAGATGTTTAGTTCACTCTGGATCATTTACTTGAATGCGAGAACAAGGGAACGCCCTGCGGACGAAATGTCCACATTCGGGGTAAAGAAAGATTCTGTTTTTTAGATTTTCTTATAAATTGGCAGAATGACTGTTCGTACACGGCAAAGCCGAGGTTCGAGACCAACCATAGGCGGATGAATATGTTTGCAACCTCGTTTCGCACGCATGAAAATCAAACTGCTCATATTGTTTGTATCGATAATTTTCGTTACCTGTGAAAAAACGAAGACCCGTAAAGAGAAAGTGCAATTAAAAATACGCGTTGAAATCGTTCCGGAGGGTGACAGCCTGTATACGCTCGCCTGGGAAGACACCATAGGGCAAAGCAATAACTCGTCTACGGCCGATCGATTGAAAGAACTATGGTGTGTATTAACGGTTGACGATGACACCGTGGGACATTATTGGGGGACGAGCACACCCAGGGACTACACGTACTTTCAGACAAGCGACTCCGTAATTCAGGCGGAGTTCATGATCGGTCCAAATGTCTTTTCCAGTAAAATGACAAAGGGCCTGCTCGACGACCATCAGGAGATAATCAGGTTCGCCCCCGTTGATATCAACATCAAAACAAATCTGAGAAAAAGAATGGAGCTGATCCTGATGGAGAAGTAGTGGCAGCGCAACAGCACGAAGTTGATTCGCGGATTGGAGTCGGAAACCCGTTCAAATCGATGGCACGGAATAATGTCCGCGAACCAATAACCTACGTCATCTTTATGATCCAGCAGAAGCCGGATGTGGGTCCCGCCTCTTCTGCCAGGTTTTGTGCGTTGATTCAAAAACTATATCGTATTTATTAATTTACTTTGTTGCAGTGCCCGGGCTGAAAGCATCCCGATCCAAGCGTCACAAGAATACAAGGATCATGACAAGAAAATCAGCAGGTCGCCGATAAGCCTGGTGGTCTTATCAGGTGTTCAAACAACAACCTGTTTTCCTTTTGCCCACAGCAAGCTTGAAAATGAGCTGTTGACCGCCCGGTTTGTCGCATTGCCCCCAGATACGAAAATGAAAATCAGTCGACAAGAAAATGTATTCTAGCTCGTTTATCATACATTCACAGTATGCGTCAACATGGACTTCCATGGGCTATTTAGTAGTTCGGAAAATCGAAAGGACTGAACATCAACAGGACCGTTTACCACCAGCGGAGATACAGTATAGATGGGTGTTATTGTTCTGAATTAAGTACGTTGAACATATTAGGATACCGTAACCATTGAATCAAAGCGCATGTATCGTGCACCTGCACATGAGTGAAATTTGAAAAATATGAATCGTCATTTCCTTCTGTGCCTATGCGCACTGCTTACATCACTCAGCGAATGTTCCGACCGGTCTGACATAGAGCAAGGGCCACCATGCGCGGCGCGCATCTTTCCGTCGGACGGTGCTTTTGTTCGCGAAAATGGCTCGGTCACGTTTTCGTGGAATGTGTCTCCCGGTGCACAGTCATATGACCTTTACCTGGGCGCGGGGTCTAAGCAGCCCACACTTATTGCCGAAGCCGTGCCCGGCACGGATTTCACTTACGCCATCCCTGCCGGATCGGACATAACATATCACTGGTTTGTCAGGCCGCGTGACGCGGCCGGTAACATCGGTACATGCGATACACAAACATCCTTTACGACAAAGACTCTGCCTGCTGCCGACGCACAACAGAAAGTCGTCAATGTACTTGTACTGAACTATGACCCAGATGTAGATGACAATGGAACCATAAAAAAACTTCATGAATACTATGACTGGCACGATCCACACAAGCTCGCGAACGATTTCATTGACGAAGTGCTGACCAGCTCCGGCGATTTGGTCAAGTACAACATTGTCGAGTGGCGTGACCTGAACGAATTCCCGGTAAAAAATGACGGTTTTAGATATACACTGTCATCTTACAAGGCATGCATGCGAAACCATTCGGGTTGTCATGCGGCGGATGAGCTCGATTACCATGTGGCAATGCACAAGCAAGGAATTGTTGAAGGCATCAATCAGAACTTGTTTGAAGAAGTATGGCTTTTTGGAGGCCCTTATTTTGGGTATTACGAATCCAGCATGGCGGGACCGAATGCCTTTTACGTCAACGGAGGTGTTTATTCGGCGCCGACAAACAAGGCCTTTGTTCTTATGGGCTTCAATTATGAGCGCGGGGTAGCCGAAATGATGCATAATCTTTGCCACCGCATGGAATCAACGATGTCACAGGTTTATGGCGGGTGGAAGGCAGAGGAGCTCACTTCGGCGTGGGCTAACTTCGCGGCGAACGCAACCCAATCCAACGGCACGGCGGCTGTTGGATCCTGTCATTATCCTCCCAATGCGCTTTCCGACTACGATTATGGAAATAAAAAAGCAGTGATGAGCTCCGCCGACGACTGGTTCAACTACCCGATCTTAAGCGGAACAAAGAAAGAATTGAATTGTGACGCATGGGGAGGCCCCGATTATCACCTGGAATACATGCACTGGTGGTTCAGCCACCTCCCCCGCCGAACGGGAGTAGGTCCAGATGGAATGCTTAACTCCTGGTGGAGATATTTGTATGAGTTTAACGAGTACGTTATCAATTGACCAGTCCGTATGCAGCGGGTATGATTGTCGAGTCAACCTGCTTATGAAGTACATGCAAGGTCAGCGGCGAAGCATGGATAATTTTCGGGGTCATTACGTCGATGTTGCCGATCAAGATGCTGACTCGGCTCTGGACAATGCGATCATGATCGCGGAATAAACCCGGACCGGACAAGCACGTCCTTTTTCTTTAACTAAAGACTATGAATAAGTTTTTGAAAACAGCAATCGCTATTACCATTCTCGCCCTGTTTTCCTTTGAGGCTGACAGTCAGGATTCCGAAAAACAGTTCATCTTCAACAAGGACGTAAAACTTCCCGGTGCGGATACCTGGCAGAACGTGAAACGATTCACTCCAACGATCGCGGAAGCAAAAGCAGCCGATAGCCTGGCACAATCCTTCATTGTCAAGAACAGTAAGAATTATATGTGGGCGGATAGGATCAAAGATTACTACGGGTATTACCGCCAATATGTGGGATATGTAAGCACTAACAACGAAAAAGTCGTGTTCGTTAATTGCTTTTGCAAACCACACAAAAACTGGAAGAAAAAGATCATCAATGATTCCGGCGGCATCGCATGCTACTTTAGCCTCAATGTCAATCTCGACACGAATCGAGTCTATAACTTCTACATAAACGCGCCTCACTAAAAACGACGCAAGCCAAATGAAAATATCCGCCTCAATCACCAATGCGTACAATAAAAACGAAATAATGCTTTCCACCGACGATCACTCAAAAGCGATCACTATCCCGTCTCAACGCAATGGATATGGGTCTTCGGTCAACGGCGGGGAGCTGCTTATGCTTGCCCTTGCGACCTGTTATTGTAACGACATCTACCGGGAGGCTGCAAAACGTAATATCCAGGTATCCCAGGTCGAGGTTGGAAGTGATTGGAGACTTTGGCGCGGATGGCGAGCCTGGCAATAACTTTCGATACAGACCTGTGGTAAGATCAAACGCAAGCCCGGAGCAGCTCAAACAGCTTATCGAAGAAACCGACCGTATTGCCGAGATCCACAACACACTCAGACAGGGGTTGCAAGTGAAGTTGTTGCTTTAAGTTTGCGCATTTCTATTCCGAAGCTTGGACATGGTCACCAGGTTTCCCATTCAGCCGGACGAGCGAAACCTCAAACACGGAAGGTTCGCAAGGAAATCGAGTCGCGCTTCGTAGGTATCAAACTTCCTCCAGCAATGTCTGAAACACGACGTGCTTGTTAACAAACATCCTTCGGTGTTCTTCGATCAGGACCGGCGCAAACTTTTCCAGGTATTGGTTGAATTTTTCAATGGAGTCGGCGAAATACTGAATTGAATACGACACTGTACCGTCGCCGTCATCGTGCAGGACCCGGAACATCCGGGACTCGACAAACAACCCCGTCTTCATCATCGCCGGGATGTGTTTCTCTTTGATCCATTGCAGCCACAAAGCTTCAATGTCTTTGTCGATACCGACGGTGATGTTGTAGAGCAGCATGACCAAAATTAATAAACCTCGAGCACTTTGTATTCCCGGTTGTTGACTGATACGACATCACCAGCTTTGCAATTCAGCAACTTCGACCCTAACGGCGAACCAGGAGAAATGGAGACAAACGTTTCTCCTGCTACCGTGAAAGGACCCGCACTAATAGCAAGAAAAAAATTCCCGTGATTGGTTTTTACGATGCAGCCCGGATGCGTTTCACTGTAGGGTCTCGTTACATCCATCTTTTCCAGGGCCTGTTTGGAACGCCGCGCTTCTGAAAGCTGCTGGCCATGTTTTTCCATCTCGAGTTGCATCATGGCACGGCCCGTTTCATATTTATCCCCGGCGCTGCTTTTAGTTTCCTCATTGGCATCGTGCTGCAATCCTTCAATAGCCGTTTGCGCCGCAGCGATCCGCTCATGCACGGCGGCTAGACATTGCCTGTACAATTCCAACTTAAGCTCCATCATCGGATCACAATTTTATCTGGATATGCCACTTCTGCAGGACCCCGGCAAGCGCCACGGTCAGTAATGCAAAAATAAGGGATTTGAAAAGGCCCGCGATACCGGTCAGCATCAACGCCGGAAGCTCAAAAGGCAGGACAGACACAACAGCGTACGCGAAATACGGGATGATATAACAGATCAACGTATTTGTTCCACCAGGCCGGATAAAATTAAACCAGTGGCCTTTGCCGAACATGTCGACGATGAAATGGAGTACAACAAACATGGCGATCGTTATCGAGCTACAGATCCAGACCCATGACGGAGTTGCGCGGATCTTTGAGATGCCCCAAAATTCCCGCAAGTAAAAACCCAACACCAACAACACAAACGCCATTGTGATGAGGGCCGCGCTGCCTTTACCCACGCGCCCTTGATTCCTGAAATGGAGGAATATCATCGTCACCAGGACGCCGCCACAGACGAACGCCGGCATTGCGCCCGACCCAAAAGGTTGTAAAAGGATTTTGATCACAGGATGCCAGTCAACTTTCAGATGCGTCATCACACAAAGGACATTAAAAGAAATCCAGGCGAAAGCCATGATGGCAAAGTTCGATCTAGCCGCCACATAGATCAGCCCGGTGAGCAAATATGCCCAGCCAATCAGTCCGAGAATCCCCCACCAGTAAATTGAGAAACCATGGGTTGCACCATCACTACCAGCCTTGTAAATAATAGCCAGTACGATCAACGTTACGATGCCGGCGGCGCGGAACAGGTTCCTGGTTGACGGTCGCACCGTGGACGGATAATGATTCCAGAGGAGAATAAATGCTGTGCAGGACAGGGTATTCCACAACAGGCGGTTGACCGACGCGCTTTCATTGATGTTTTCCCCGTTGACCAGGAATAATCCCATCACAATAAGAGCAACTCCCCGCGTGATAATGTGCCACGCTATTGCAACCTGTGAATCCCCCTTTTTCCCGCGGCTGCTGACCGCGAGCGGAATCGACATCCCGACGATGAGCAGGAAAGCGGGGAAGACAATATCAGCGAGTCCCAGTCCGTCGGCATCGGCGGGGACATGCTCGAGCCACAGCGGAATGTTTTCCAAAGACCAGAGATCGTTAACAAAAATCATCAGCACCATGGTGATGGCGCGAAGCACGTCGATGGAAGCGACTCTTATCGAATTACCAGCTTCCATCAGGCACCGTTTACGTAATCCTGAAGATATTTAAAATGGAAGGTGAGAACGCCCTTGTCGGCGATGGTCGCGCGCTTGATGATGTCTTCTTTATCCTTGCCGATCAGCAACGGAAGAACGCGGTCGATCAGGTCGCGGCCGAATTCGTCGGAGGCGCTCCTGGGCAGCTCGCATGGCAGGTTGTCGATTGCCATGACGGTGGCAAAACGTTTATCGCTGAATGGTGCTGTCACCGAATCCGTAAAAGGATCATAATCATAAACAGGGTCGGTGATCGTGGTGGCCTGTTTTGTACTCGGCACCGAACCATTGATATCGCATGTGATATCGGCGATCACTTTAAGCGCAAAATCCGGCGATTGCATTTGCTCGCGCGTAAACAGCACGGGAGCTTTCGGATTCCAGAATGCGCCGGCGAGCAGCATGTCCGCCACCTTTGTAAATTCATGAAACGACGACGCATACAATTCGGGGTGCTGATGAAACTCCTCGCGGTTGAAGGCGCCGCCATCCTTCCGATAGTGGTAGTCGGCGCTGCTGAGCTGTACATAGACGGGTTCATCGAATTTCCTGGAGAGGAAATCATGGGGATTGACTTTACGGATCCCGGCGCTGTCGAGTGTTTCCATTGAGCCTTTTCCAACGCGACCGGCACCCGTGAGAATGATCTTCAAGGGTGGAAGTTTTACTTTCCGCAACTCGAGCTTAAGGTCGTTGACATCGAAGCACTCGAAGGCGCGTCTGAGGTTGAAAGCTTTGTATCGTTGGCCGTAAGTCCACAGCGCATTGTAGGCCCCGACAATGCCGGCATAACGGCCGAAGGCAACAAGGCGATTGCCCTGGCGGTCTTTCAATGCTTCG
>DASPNN010000049.1:0-13563 GCA_035626495.1 Chryseosolibacter sp. | reverse complement strand
TGCCAACCGGTGTAAGCATCCAGCCAGGCGCTTCTGAATTCATTGAGCGATGTTTCAGTCGGGGCTGTTGTAAACGCTTCACTTGCCGTGACCATCAAATCCAGCTTCGCTTTGAATTGTTGATAGGAGGGAACGATGATGTTATCCGCCCAGTGGGTCAGGATTTCCTTCCGGTCCTTGCTGTTGTCGGCCGGTGACGGGTCGCCCTGGTTGCCGCAACCTGAGAAAAAGAAAAGAACAGTGACCAAAAAAAACAACAGAATTGCTCTCATACTTAAAAACAGTAAATGGATTGACAACAATGCTGTCAATCCATTAGGTAAATTCTTTGAAATCTTACAGCCCGAACTTTGCTTTGATGGCATCGGACGCGGCGTTAATCTTGGTGGCGTTGAGATCCCAGAAGCCATTGGCGGATCCGATCAGGTCATCGAGGACGTCGTCTGAAAATGCTGCGTCTGCATTGTGCATGGTGGCGAATCTCAGAGAGTAAATGAAGCCCAATCCTTCGGCAATTGCGTGTGCGCGTGCAGCTTCCGTGGCACCGGTTTTCCATTTGTCAAGGTACGCGAGCGCGGCATTGGCCAGTGTTTTTTCGAACTCTGTGCGGAGTAGATCTGCCTGTGTTTGCAGCTCGCCACGATCATTGTTGACGATGGCGGCACGGCCCTTCAGGAATGCAGGGTGGATCTTTGTATAGTTTGCCCGGTTATATTCCCAAACATAAGAGCCGAGTCCGAATTCCAAGGCATTTTTTGTATCCGCCGTAGCACCCTGCGCATAGACCTGGTTGATGGTGAGCAGGCCGAAAGCAACATCCCAGTTGTGTTCAAGCTGCGTGTAATTCTTGTCACCTACAGTGCTATAATTATCGGCTGTCAGTCCTTCATCGAGTAACACATTGCAGATGTAATCCACCTGCAGGGCGCCGATCAATGACTTCTGGATCACTTGCGCGATTTCGATACCGCGTGCGTCCACCAGATAGTCGCCGAGTTTTCCCGCAGCTCCTTGAGAAGCGGTTTGTCCCAGGGAGGCGCTCGCTACATCAATCGCATCGAAGTACGCTTCAATTTTTGCGCGCACCGCTTCTGCTTCGGCTGTCGGCCGGGATGACGCGACCACGTCACGCAGTTGAACGGTCGATCCATTTAACTCTGCTCCTACAACGGTAACTGTCGCGGTTGAAATATCGGTAAAGGGGTTGCCCTCATTCTTGAACATGTTCTTCAGGGTGGCGGCTTCAATTTCCACACCGGTCTTCACCGAGTTGGTGCTCTGATAATTCAGCGCCTGGAACATACGGAAGCGGTGATTGCCCTCTGTCAGATCGACGGTGGTCGCCCCGTTGGCGTCTACAAAAAGTTGTGTGTACGGCGTTTCTGCAGTCAGCACAGAGTAGTCTATGCCAGGTCGCAGGTTTTGTTTTTCGTCATCGTCACATGAAAAAAGGCCCAAAACTGCTGCAAAAAGAAAGATTTTGGGGTTTCGGATATGTTTTGTCATTGCTTAACAGGTTTAAGAATTTCTGACGCAAATATATTTATTTAGACTTATTCTAAAATAACTATTTAGAAAATTTCTAAATAGTTGGCTTACTTTACCTGCTCTATATAATTAAGGAGTATTCGGCGGGTTGGCCACCTCGGGTGCGCGCCTTTGCGCTTTCAGTGCTATCTGAATTTCAGGTGGCCGCTAAATTGTGAATGAAGCTTTGGTTTAGAGTTTCCGGCCTTTTCTTCTTGCAGTCACCAATTGGGTCCGTTACGGCAACACGGCGCACACACTGCGAAGCCGGGTCGTACCGAATGAACCCTAAGCTTCGAACACCTCCCGCGGTCGTTCGGACGCACGCCGGTAAGTTGTTTAAAAAAAATGGAGCGCCACGCGCAACGTCATGGTTATACGCACCATGCGCCGAAAAACACAATCCGCCCATCGAGTCGACGCTTAATCCAGCAACCGTTAACGCTCTGTCATTTATTTGGTGACATTTCCCGGCCGTTCGTGGTGGAGTACGCCCTAATTTTGATTATCCGGGAAGGAAATAGCTTTTGCAGGTCACTGGTGAGATCCGGGTATTATACTTTTTCCGTAAGTAGCCGACAACATAACCAAAACAACTATGAAAATTGCGTTTCGAATGATCGTATCATTGTGCGTCGTGTCCGGGATGCTTGTATTCCTGAGCGGTTGCGACGATGAGGATGAAGCAACAACCACGGGTGAAAGCAAAGAGTTTGTGCTTTTTTCGCGATCGAACCCTAACATCAGCGGCACGGTGTTGTTCGAGGAGCTTTCCGACAACACGGCAATTGTTACGATTGATCTTGCAGGGACCCAATCCGGAAGTACGCATCCGGCGCACATTCACATGAACACCGCTGCGCAAGGTGGCGATATCGCGATCGACCTGGCGGCCATCGATGGGGCTACGGGCATGAGCAAAACGGTGGTCAAAGTTCTTAATAGCGGTACGCCCGTCACTTACGACGAGCTTCTTGAATTTGACGGATACGTCAACGTGCATGCCAGTCCCTCCGACCTCGCCACCCTGATCGCACAGGGCGACATCGGACAAAATGAGCTGACGGGAAACACCGAAGTCTACAACTTGTACAAGGGAGATGCAATGGTTGGAAGCGCGACGTTCGCCGAAAGGGTAAACAGCGAGACGCTGGTCACGATAGACATGGATGGCACGGCGTCGGGGATGACATCACCGGCCCACATTCACATGAACGCCGCCGCCCAGGGGGGTGGCATCGCGGTGGATTTGACAGCGGTCAATGGTGCGACGGGCATGAGCTTGACCAATATCTCGCAGTTGAACAATGGCGATCCGATAACGTATGAAGAGTTGCTCGAGTATAATGGATACATCAATGTTCACTTGAGCGCCGCCGACCTGGCCAACATTATTGCTCAGGGCGACATTGGAGGTAACGAACTCACGGGCACTTCGAAAACGTACGTGCTGTCGCCAGTCTCCAATCCGAATATCAGCGGCAATGTGACATTTGCCGAGCGCAAAAATGGCTTCAGCCTCGTGACAATCAGCCTTCAGGGGACAAGCGCCGGCGGCAATCATCCCGCGCATATCCACGTGAACGATGTCGCCACGACCGGTGGAATAGCCAAGTCACTAAGTAATGTCGATGGCGCGACGGGAAAAAGCAGGACCGATGTCCGTGGGCTTGACAATGCGACGGCAATTACATATGCGCAACTTCTGGCTTTTAATGGATATGTCAACGTGCACCTTTCCGCAGCCGACCTTGCTACCCTGATCGCCCAGGGAAACATCGGATCGAATGCCGACTAGTTTTCATCATCTTACCTGAGTGCTGATCCCGATGGAAGAGCCCAGGTAAGATTTCAGGTTTTCCCGGGTGATGATGTCCAGGGCAAAAAGGTATTTTGGCGCCGGCTGTCGTTTAAAAAGCAAATGATTTGTCAGCAACGAGACGCCCATGAACGATTGGTGACGCGAATTCTGGTTGATTAGAAAGTCGATGATCCCCGTGTTGAGATAGCCCAGGTTTTCTTTCAACAGATCATACGCTACAAGGCGCACGCCTTTCTTGCCATTCTGCTGGAGGATCTTTGACACAATGCTGGCCCCTTTGGAAGTGGTTACCAGGACCCCTTTCAGGTTACGGTCGGCCAGGAGCTCGGATAATTCCTTTTCGATGGTGGGAGCATGTGTGTAATTGAGATCGAGGCTTTTGACAGTGATCGGATCGCCCTTGCGTTCGTGGAAATAATCTTTAAATCCTTTTTCTTTTTCGAACAAGTGCAGGGAGTTATGGATGTCGTCATAAACATGGAGGATTGCATACGTGCCACCGGGGGATTGGTGCATGTGTAATAATTCTGCTCCTACGCGACCACTTTGATACAGATCCTGGCCGATGAACGTCAATGGTTTCGTGTTGGGAATTGTGTTGTTGACCACAACGTATGGGATACCTGCTTTTTCACAACTTGTGAAGAACGATTCAGCTTCCTGATAAAAGATCGGTGCGGCAATCACCGCGTCCGGCGCTGCCGCCAGGGCGCGGTCTGCATGAACCTTGAAGGATTCCTTGTCATAAAGATCAAAATTATGCATGTCCATGATCATACCGTAGCTCCCCCATTCTTCTTCGGATTGCCGGATGCCTTCATGTGATAACCCCCAGTATTCGTCCTGCCCTGGGTTCGGCAATAACACTCCAATCCGGAATGTTCTGTTTGAGCCGAGCGTCCGGGCCAGCAGGTTTGGCTTGTAACCCGTCTTCTCCAGGATCTCCATTATTTTTTTTCGCGATTGCTCGGAGACTTCGCCGCGATTGTGGATCACCCGATCAACAGTTCCAATCGAAACATTGGCCAATTTCGCGATGTCCTTGATCCTTATTTTCTTGTCCATTTACCTGAAGTTGAAACGTTTAAAATACGGTAAAGCACCGTTCTTTCCGTGTCTTTTTACACGAAAAAAGTACGCGCAATTTATTCATTTTTTCCTGTACGTTAACGTACACGTAAATTTCGTGTACGTTAACGAGTTTAAATAATTCTAGGAAAAATGCGCCAAGTCGTGTACTTTTGTCCGGATTTAGCGTTATAAGCATAAAAAGAGCACTGGCACCTGTTATTTATAAAGAAACTCCGGGGGCAACCCCGGTGTAAACTGATCAACGGTTTGGGTCGGTTTTACGAAAGCTGCAGAAATGCAGCTTTCTCTTTTTGAGCGGAATCCCAGGGCGGAGCAGCGGCCAATTTTGTATTTTATCAGGCTGCCGGATTGTCAAAAAATTTTCTGATATGGACTCACTTCTTGTAAGGCATGTTGAGCCAAATGACTTCCCGCAAATCGTTGATTATTTCCGCAATTCGGATGATGAGTTTCTCCTGGCCATGGGCGTCGACAAACGCAAGCTTCCGGAACGCGAAAAATGGCTGGCGATATTGCACAAAAACTACGCAGCGCCGATTCCGCAAACGCAGTTCTATTATTTGATCTGGTTACTGAACGATCGTGCAGTTGGGCACTCTAATATCAATAAGATCGCGTATGGCCAGGAGGCATTCATGCACATGCACGCCTGGCAAAAAGACAATCGGCGGCGCGGACTTGGGTCGGAGTTTATCAAACTATGCATCCCTCAGTATTTTTGGAATTTCAGGTTGCAGACCCTGTACTGCGAACCATACGCGCACAACCCCGCCCCAAACAGAATACTGGAAAAAACAGGTTTTACGTTGGTACGGACTTATGAAACTGTTCCGGGCTGGATCAACTTTCATCAGCCCGTGAATCGCTGGCGCATGGATGTCGACACGTTCCGTGAATTGTATCGGCCGACAGATTAATAGTCTGACAATCTGCTGCGTTCCTTAGCCAACCACTTCCGCGGTCTCGCGCAGCCTGAATTCCCTTTTTTTCCGGACTCACGGTTGAATCCGACGTAAGATTGAAAACATCGCTGAGGACTGCGCTTGGCTGACCATTTCTTCACAAGCCTTCATCTGGCACCGCAAAACACACAGGCTTGAGTTTCGCTGGCAAGATGATAACTATTGCGCCGGTCACAATGAAAGAGTTCGATGTATGGATACGCAAAAAAGCTTGTTGTGCGTTACTACGGAGTGCCGTGAACGACGTATGGGAAAAACAGTTCGTTTTCATGCCGAATTCCGGATTTGGGAATGGATTATCGATGAACCCGGGCCGGCATAATTTTTTGTCGTAATTGTCCGCTGTGGGCAATAAGACGCGCAATCGTTGACAGAATTATTGTCAGGGTGGAATAGGAACATATTGAGGACGCTCCTTCAACAATGATCCAACTTTCCGCAAACATATGGTGTCTATGTGAGCGATGCGTAGCCTACCTCGGCAGGAAAGATCAACAACATACCGATTATTGATGTAGACTGACCCTTAAGTTGCTAGCTTGCATGCCGAAACAATTCGAAAGTCAAACCCGTATTCAATTAATTCGAGTCTATGAGACCATTGAACAAACAATTGATCCCTGTTTCCACGTCCAATAGTGATGAAGTTGACCTCCTTGAAGTACTGCTTTATGTAATTTCCGCCATTACGCGGAATAAGGTGCTGATTCTAGTAATATTTGCGCTCGGTGCCGGATCGTACCTGCTCTGGAATGCCGTGCGGGCGAATGTGTATACGGGTTCATTTGTTTCCCGCGTGCCTTTCACAAATTCAACCGAGATGGGGGAAACTATTGCCGGAATCAAGCGCTATATTAAAGAAGACAACGCTGAGGGGTTGAAGAATGAATTCGGATTCGAGTTGCGAAAACTGTCCGCCATCCGCGCAATTGAGCTTATCGCAACCGATGACAAGGGCGATGATTTTTTATGCAAAATACAGGCGACTGTCACTTCGCCAGATGATTTCCGGCAGCTCCAGAAACAATTGATAAACACTTTTGGACGAGCGATCCGTGGAAAAATAGAAGATCAACGTCAGCTTGCAGAACGTAAACTCAAGGTCCTTGAAGAGGAAGCGACAACAATAGATATCATAGTCTCCCGGTCTATGAAGCAAAACGGCGACTCTAATTTCGCCGGTCTAACAGAACTTCTAACCAGAAAAACCTCGCTTGAGAAAGAGAAGATTGAGATTAAACACGACCTTGAAAGGGCGTACGAAATATCGATTGTACAGAACTTTCCAAACTACACCACGGTAGTCGACAACAAGCCTTTGAAGCTTCTCAGCCTGTGGCTGTTTTCCACGTTCGTCGTGGCGATTGTGTCCGTCGCAGTCTGCGAAATCACGCGCATGGTTAAAGCCCGCACGGTAGTTACCGGACAGTCAAGGGTGGAGAACAATGGATCCCGCAGAATCGAATTTCCCGATCGCGAAAAGCTTGAACGACCCAAGAAAGTTGAGAATGTTTAGCTAATACGGAATTCAGTCCTGCGGTGTGACCTGATACTTCTAAGTGTCTTTTTTACACTTTTATCCTTACGGCCATTCGTAAAGAATCGAGCCGGATGCCAAATTCTTTTACGTGAGTTTTTGGAGATCGGAATTTGCCACTAAATTCAAGGGTTAAAATAAACCCATGAAAGTGTCACGAAACCCCATCTTCGTCCTGATTATTGTTGTTGGCCTGTTTGTCGCCTGGAGTTGTCAGGAGACGGAAGACCGGAGCCGAAATGTAAAAACGATCAATCCTCAAAAGGCCGCTACTTTAGCGGATTCCATACGCACATTGGTCACTGCAAATCTTGCAGAAGGCCTCGAATTAAAACTTTGGGCGATCGATTCCCTGGTTGCCGACCCGGTTTCGATAGATGTAGACGATAAAGGTCACCTTTATTATACAAGGACAAACCGCCAGAAGCATTCCGAGTTTGACATCCGCGGCCATCAGGATTGGGAGATCGAATCTATCAGCCTGCAGTCTGTTGAAGACAAACGAAAGTTCCTGCGTCGGGTCCTTTCCCCCGAAAACAGTAAGCGCAATGAGTGGCTGGACGACCTCAACAAAGACGGCTCGCACGACTGGCGCGACATGACCGTCGAAAAAGAGCAAGTCTATCGGGTAGAGGACAGATCCGGTGATGGCGTCGCGGATTATTCACAACTTGTAGTAGAGGATTTTCACGAGGAAGTCACAGATGCGGCGGGTGCGATACTGAAACATAACGACGATCTGTTCGTCGGTATCGCGCCAGACATGTGGAGGCTGACCGACAAGGACGGCGACGGCGTTCCCGATGAAAAAAAATCAATTTCACATGGTTACGGCATTCATGTTGGTTTTAGCGGGCACGGAATGTCCGGTCTTGAGGTGGGCCCAGAAGGAAAAATATATTGGCAGATCGGTGACATCGGCTTCAATGGCACCGGGCCCGACGGGCAAAAATGGGAACACCCAAACAGTGGTGTCATCGTCAGGGCGAACCCCGATGGTTCGGATTTCGAAGTGTTTGCTTACGGTAACCGGAACACCCATGAGTTCGTCTTCGACGAATACGGCAACCTGATCAGTGAAGACAACGACGGGGACCATCCCGGCGAGATGGAGCGCATCGTCTACGTTGTCAACGGGGCCGATATTGGCTGGCGCACCAACTGGCAGTTCGGCAAATACCGCGATCCGGATAACAACTCCTATAAAGTGTGGATGGATGAAAAAATGTACTTGCCGCGATTTGAAGGACAAGCAGCCTACATCGTCCCTCCAATAGCGAACTTCGTCAGCGGACCCACCGGCATGCTTTATAATCCGGGGACTGCCCTCGGCCCTGAATGGAACAACACATTCTTTATAGGGGAGTTTGTGGGCAATCCGGCGCGTTCGGGCATCCACGCATTCAAGCTGACGCCCAAGGGAGCGTCGTTCGAGCTTGGCGAACGCAATATGATCCTGAGCGGGGTGCTGGCGACCGGTATCGATTTTGGACCCGATGGCGCTATGTACCTGGCCGACTGGATCGACGGATGGGGAACAAAAGATCACGGCCGGATCTGGAAACTCGATATCGGCAGCGGCCCTTCCGAAGAGCGCAAGCAGACGTATACACTCCTCACTGCCGATTTTTCGGAATACGACGAATCCAAGCTCGGAGACATTCTCCGGAACCGCGACATGCGCGTGCGTCAGAAAGCCCAGTTTGAGCTAGTGAAAAGGGGCGAGGACGGACTGGAGGTACTGAAAAATAGTCTTGAGCAGAAAGAACATCAGCTTGCGCGTGTGCACGCGATCTGGGGTATCAGCCAGTTTGCACGTGGCCAGGCTGAGCATGCCGGCCTGCTTGTACCTTTCCTGAAAGATGAAGATGCGGAGATCCGCGCGCAAGCCGCGAAGTGGATCGGAGATGTCCGTTACAAAAAAGCAGGCGCGGAGCTCATTCCGCTCCTCAAAGATGAAAACTCAAGAGCGCGTTTCTTTGCCGCCGAAGCATTGGGCCGCATTGCTTATGAGCCGGCAATTCAACCGATCGTAGACATGCTGCGCGCCAATAACGACGAGGATGTTTATCTGCGCCATGCTGGCAGTCTTGCGCTTGCAAGGATCGGCAAACACGAGCCTGTGGTGGCTTTACATAAGGATGATTCACGTGCAGTCCGCATCGCCGCCGTGGTTGCGTTGCGAAGGATGGGTCACGAAGGCATACGGAACTTTCTGGATGATGGCGACGAATTCATCGTCACCGAAGCAGCCCGCGCCATCAACGACGACCTGTCAATTTCGGGTGCCTTGCCGGACCTGGGCAACATCCTCGTCAAGACAAGTTTTTCAAACGAAGCATTGATTCGAAGAGCGATCAACGCCAATGTCCGTGTGGGGACTGAGGCGTCGGTGCGGAATTTGATTGACTATTCAAACTCGAATGCAGCTGCCGCCATGCGGGCGGAGGCCATCGCGGCGCTCAGTACCTGGCCGAACCCCTCGGTCGTGGACCGGGTTGATGGCAGGTACCGCGGTGTTGTTACACGGGACCCGCAGCTTGTGCGCAACAGGAGTGTCGATCCGCTTAGCAAACTAACTTCCGACAAAGACAAAATAGTGCGTGTCGCCGCAGTGAAGGCTATTGGAAAGCTTCGGCTTGAGAACGCATCTGCACAAGTTTTTGCGCGGCTGAAAAATGACCAGGAGCCGGAAGTTCGGATTGAGGCATTGAAGACGCTTGCATCCTGGAATGATAAGCAGATCGACAACGCTATTAAGCTCGCCCTCTCGGACAAAGAGCGGAGTGTCCGAATCGTCGGTCTCGATTTCCTTGCGAAGATGGACATTCCAAAACCGTTGATGGTTTCTTTGCTTTCCGAAACGATCAAGTCGCGCACCGTAGAGGAAAAGCAGGCTGCCCTGCTCACGCTGGGTACTGTACCTGTTGAACATTCCGGGCCAGTGTTGGAGGGCATGCTTACGCAAATGGCGAACGGTACATTTCCGCCGGAAATTCAGCTCGAGCTCGCAGAGGCCATCGACAGCACACGCTCTGCGCCCTTGATCGCGCGTTACAAGACGGTTGCTGCAAAGTATTCGTCCGATTCGGTGTCCGCCCTCTATAAGACAGCACTGCTCGGCGGTGACATTCAAAAAGGGCGCCGCATTTTCTGGAATCATCAAAGCGCCCAGTGTACCCGCTGTCACTCCTTCAATGATTACGGAGGCAACGCGGGTCCGAGGCTGAATGGCGTTGCATCAAGACTTTCCCGAGAACAGATATTGGAGTCGCTTGTGACGCCGAGCGCGCGGATTGCGCCCGGCTTCGGAACTTCCACAGTCGAACTGAAAAATGGTCGCCGTCTGTCAGGGATCGTCCTGCAAGAAAATAACAGACAACTTGTTTTAAAAGTGGCGGACAAACCGGATACGACTATAGTCAAGTCCGACATCGTCACGCGTACCAACTCCCAGTCAAGCATGCCGCCGATGCACTTGCTGCTGACAAAAAGGGAAATACGCGACGTTGTCAGCTTCCTTTCAACTTTGAAGGAAGAGGAGGACGATTGATTGCAGCCCCAGGCTGGACTCGTCGGGCTGTCATGTGCGCATAGGGTTTGCGTTTCCGCAAGCAATGCGTTGGTCACGCTTCCTACTTATGCTAACCGCTCCCGCAGGACTGTTCTCAATCTTGCGGGAGCGGTCTTAGTTCATTGGCGAGCTTATGCCCGAGTTTCTGGTCAGTTCAGCGTATGCGGTTATATTTTTTCATGATACGAATTACTTCCTCCACAGGAAGCGCGCGGATCTCACGACCTTTATTGCCCTTGAGCGTTTTGGCCGCGAAAAGAGAATTCACGATCGCCTCCTCGGTCGCCTCGATGGCCGCCATGAAGAGCGGGGACATTTCATCATTGCGCAACAATGTTACCGACTCGGTTTTCGCCGTACTTGCGAAAGGTATCCGAAGTGCCGGATCTGTGGTGAATGCGATGACGTAGTCGCCGCTCCCGTTCGCGGCAATCCCGCCGGTCTTTCCCATGCCGATGATCGCCCGGGCGGCGAGGCGCTCGAGGTTTCGTGCATCCAATGGCGCATCCGTTGCGACGACAATCATGCACGATCCGTCAGCGGAATTTCTGATCTCGTCGCGCAGGTAGAATTCGTTTAACTCTTCGCCGACAGGTACGCCATCGATCTGCAATACTCCGCCAAAATTCGTTTGAACAAGTACCCCGACGGTATAGCCGCCGGTTTTTTTGGTCAACACGCGCGAAGCCGTTCCGATACCGCCTTTGAAACCGAAACATACGGTTCCTGTCCCGGCCCCCACGTTCCCCTCGACGACTGGCCCTGCGGTGGCACGATGGATTGCATCGATCACATGTTCCACTTTTACATGTCGCCCGCGGATATCGTTCAGCCATCCGTCATTGGTTTCGCCAACCACTGCATTCACGGATTGGACACGCTCGTTGCCCGGTAGATGCAGGGTATAAGCGACTACCGCATCCAATCCTGTCCCGACGTTCAGTGTGTTGGTGAGGACGATGGGTGTCTCCAGGTTTCCCAGCTCGGCGACTTGCGTGGTACCCGCCAATTTTCCGAAACCGTTTCCGACGTAAATGGCGGCGGGAACTTTCTGCTGGAAGATATTTCCACCATGCGGAAGGATTGCGGTTACACCCGTCTGTACCGAATCCTGGCTGATCGTGACGTGGCCGACCTTCACGCCTGGAACGTCCGTGATGGCATTCAGCTTTCCAGGTGTCATTACGCCAATATTTATCCCGTAATCCGAGGCTCGTTTTGAGGATTGACCGAGGGAATGGACACTGACGGCGAGAAGGACGTGCAGGATGAGGATTATTTTTTGCATGGTCCTGGTGTTTGCTATTGCTGGTTGCATAAAGATACACAATGTGGAATACGTTCAATAAGCACAAGGGCGGCAACGCTCAATAAGCGCGGAACCGTACCGGCACTATTTTTTTCACACGCAATCGACTCTCTGTTTCTAGATCTCCGCAGTCCGATCCTTAAAGGATGACGGCGGTCAAAAAAAGACACCTATGGTTTTCAACAGCATTCCCTTTATTGTTTTCATCCTTATATTTTTTCCCATTTACTACGCGTTGAAGGGTAACGCGCGCATGATCTTCACGCTGCTGGCGAGCTATGTATTTTACGGCTGGTGGGATTACCGGTTCCTTGCGCTTATTGCTTTTTCGACACTTGCCGATTTCTACCTGAGCGTGGTGATCGACCGTGAGCAGGACCCCCGTCGAAGAAAATACCTGTTGGCGATCAGCATGGTCGTTAATCTCGCTTTTCTCGGATTTTTCAAGTATTTCAATTTCTTTATCGATTCGGCGAACGACCTTCTCGGAATTGCCGGATATGACCGGGGTTTCAATGCTTTACATATCATCCTTCCGGTAGGAATATCGTTCTACACTTTCCAGTCGATGAGCTACACCATCGATGTGTACAGGAGGGTCATCGAGCCAGAGAAGAGCCTGTTGAAGTTTGCAACCTTCATTGCATTTTTCCCACAATTGGTCGCAGGACCCATTGTTCGCGCTGTTGACTTCCTGCCTCAGTTGCAGCAGGATCGGAAATTCAAATGGTCGGAGTTTCACCTTGGGTTTGCCCAAATGCTTGTAGGTTTCGGCAAGAAACTGATCATCGCTGATTCGCTGGCGCCTTTTGTCGATGGGGTTTTTGCCTTTCCCGGAAACTATACTTCGCTGGTGCTGATCATCGGTGTTGTCTTTTATTCATTCCAGATATACTGCGACTTTTCCGGTTACTCGGACATTGCCATTGGTCTTGCTCGTATGCTGGGTTTCGAATTCCCGCGAAATTTCAACATGCCTTATTTTTCGAAAAGCTTCAGCGAGTTTTGGGAGCGGTGGCATATTTCACTGTCAAGCTGGCTGAAAGATTATCTGTACATCCCGCTGGGAGGAAACCGGGGCGGGCAGTTGAAAACCTACCGGAACCTGATGCTGACGATGTTGCTGGGTGGGCTTTGGCACGGCGCCAACTATACCTTCATCATTTGGGGATTTCTTCACGGCGCGTTCCTCATAGTGCAACGGCTTTTGAACTACCTGAAACGAATTGTGGGTTTGTCATTCTCGGGTCCGGTAAATACACTCGTCAGCATTGCCATAGTTTACGCGTTCACCTGCCTGGCCTGGATTTATTTCCGCAGTCCTGATGTAGCAACTGCCCACACCGTGATCAAGGGGATTCTCTCGTTCAATAACTTGTCATTTGCCGATCTGCCGAACAAGTTTGTGATCATCAAAGGCGTTTTGCTGATTGCGTTGCTGATCCTTTTCGAACTGCTCAGCCTGCGGATTGATTTCGGCAGCATCACGCTGCGGTCACCCGCCTTCCGCACTGTTGGCTTTGCAGTTATCCTCTGGATGATCGCGCTGCTTGGCTCATTCATCGATTCGCAATTCATTTATTTTCAATTCTAGGGCGTTATGAAACGATTGCTAAAAAATATTCTTGTCGTTTATCCAGTACGGTTCTTTTCCGCAACATCCACGACGGTAATCAACCTGATGGCGTCAACCCGCGGGCGTACCCCGGTGTCCAAAACAGCCGCGGCGATCGGCGGAGC
>DASPNN010000048.1:0-3311 GCA_035626495.1 Chryseosolibacter sp. | reverse complement strand
GAGCAGCAAAACGGAAGCACCGACAACGTTTTGCTCGGGATGGACTTCAAGTGGAATGCGCTTTCGAAAATCCAGTTGTACGGACAATTTTTACTCGACGAATTCGTCATTGATCACATCAGGGCCGGCGACGGGTGGTGGGCCAACAAATTTGGCGTTCAGCTCGGCGGTAAGTATGTCGATGCCTTTACAATTCCGAACCTGGATTTGCAGGGAGAGATCAACATCGTGCGACCCTACACCTATTCGCACGGAACAAACTACGGCAACTATTCTCATTATCGTCAACCCATTGCGCATCCACTCGGCGCCAACTTCCGCGAAGTGGTGGCGATCATGCGTTACCAACCCTGGCCGCGACTGCAACTTGTTGCCAAAGCCATCGCCGCTCAAACCGGAAGCGACGGGGCAAACGAAAACTGGGGCGGCGACGTACTCAAAAATAACCGGACTAAAATGCGGGACCTCGGCAACACCGTAGGACAGGGGAATTCAACCGATATCGTCTTTGGAAGTTTTACCGCGACCTGGCAACTCAGACACAACGTTTTCATCGATGGCTCATGGGTCGTGCGAAAGAGCAAAAGCGAGCTGCCCGAATTCGACAATAATACATCGATAACTTCCTTAGCTTTGCGTTGGAATATCCCGAAAAGGGTTTACGAGTACTGAAACAGATGAAGATATATTTTCGCATACTGCGATATGCACCCCGCCTGACACCGCGCCTGTTCCAGTTTTTTCTTTATGCACTCTTCGGGGTATTATTTCAGGCCGTCTACCTGGCTTTGTTGATGCCGTTGATCGATATTCTTTTTAAGCAGGCCAAAGTCGAACAAATTGCTTACCCCGAATTTGAGTTGTCATCGAATTACGCCACAAGCCTTTTTAAATATCATTTCAATTCGATGTTGTCGCTTCATGGCGACAAGTATGCGTTGATGGCGGTGTGCTGCCTGATCATTTTTTTTGTGCTCCTCTCCAATATCTTCCGGTACATGGAGCGGATGACTGCCTCCAGACTTAAAGTCGACGTCGTCCGGAATATGCGCCTCTATTTATTCAACCACGTATCTCAAATGCACATCGGCTTTTTTAACGATCAGCGCAAAGGTGATTTGATTTCACGTTTTACGAACGATATGTCGGAGGTCGAGGGGGCCGTGGTCAACGGTTTGAAATCGGTCTTTAAGGAACCCATCACCCTGATCGTATTCGTGATCATTCTTTTTTCGATCTCGGTGAAGCTGACCCTTTTTACGATGATCCTGCTGCCGATCACAGGTGGAATCATTTCCGAGATCATCCGGCGGCTGAAGAAAAAGGCCAGGCTTAGCCAGGAGGCGATGGGTCGTATCGTAAACATTCTGGAGGAGACATTCAGCGGCATGCGCGTCGTAAACGCTTTTAACGCCCGGAAATTTTTGTTACAAAAAATCGAACGTGAAACGCATTATCACCGGAAAGTCAACCTGTCGATGTCGCGCAAGAATGAGCTTGCTTCTCCGATCTCGGAATTTCTCGGCATCGTGGTAGTTGCCGTCATCCTTTATTACGGTGGCTTGATGGTGCTCGGAGGCGGAAATGAGCTTGAGCCCGCGGTGTTTCTGGGATTTCTCACCTTTTACGCCAATATGATCCAGCCAGCGAAGAATTTTTCCAACGGCATCACCTCCCTCCAAAAAGGAACGATCGCCGCGGAAAGAATTTTTTCGGTCACAAACCTGGAACCTGCGATCAAAAGCAAACCCAATGCTGTTCCCCTGCCGGAGTTTTCGAAGAACATCGAATTCCGGAATGTTCATTTTGCCTACGATAAAGAACACGTCCTTCAAAATATCAACCTGACCATTGAAAAAGGAAAAACGGTGGCACTGGTTGGCCCTTCAGGCGGTGGCAAGTCCACCTTAGCCGATCTGATCCCGCGGTTTTACGATCCAACATCCGGGACCGTACTCATCGATGGTATCGCGCTCCCGGATTACGAGCTCGAATCCCTGCGAAAGCAGATCGGAGTCGTTACGCAGGAATCCATCCTTTTCAACGACACGATCCTGAACAACATCGCATTCGGGATGGAAAACGTGGACCTTGAGGATATCATGCGCGCGGCGAAGATTGCCAATGCCCACGATTTCATTATCCAAACGCCGAACGGCTATGACACGATGATCGGCGAGCGCGGATCCAAGCTTTCCGGTGGCCAGCGGCAACGCATCAGCATCGCGCGCGCGGTCCTGAAAAATCCGCCCATTCTTATCCTGGATGAGGCGACCTCCGCCCTCGATTCCGAGTCTGAAAAGCTCGTCCAGGATGCGCTCTACAACCTGATGAAAAACCGCACTTCGGTTGTCATCGCCCACCGGCTGAGCACCATCCAGCACGCCGACGAGATCATTGTCATCCAGAACGGTGAAATTGTGGAGCGTGGACGCCACGATGCGCTGATCACCACCAACGGGCTGTATCGCAAGCTCAATGAGATCCAGAAAACTTAGGACCCGCCGGTAATTCGTGAATTTAATTTTTTTGGATTACCTTTAAATGGATAACACAACCCCAAGGCGTCGCCGAGCATGAAAAAGAACAGATGGATTTTCTTTGCACTTTTCGCGCTTTTCCATTTCAGCGCATTCATTTTTACAATCATCCTGGATAACAACACCAACCTTCTGTTCAAGATGGTCGGATGGGTATGGAGCTTCAAGTGGATCACGCTGATCGGTCTCCTGCTGTTTATTGTCGATGTGGTCTGGGCGGTCTCGGTGTACAAGGAGCATAAGCGCGAGAAGGACGCACTTAATCATGAAATCAATACATTGAAGGCAAAACTCTTTGATATGCAGGAAGCTACGAAGCTGAATGCGCCTCCTTCCCCCCGGACGAACGTCTGACGTTCCCGATTTTTTCCATACATTAGTTTTTCTAACACCCTCTCTAATATGCTGGCGAAAACGTACGGCAGTGCCGTTCATGGCGTCGATGCCAGAACGATCATGGTCGAAGTCAGCGTGGGCAAAGGCCTGCGCTTTTTCATGAGCGGTCTTCCCGACAACGCCATCAAGGAAAGCCAGCACCGTGTTGAATCCGCCCTCAAGAGCGCGGGCTTTTTCATGCCGCGCGAAAAGACAGTCATCAATCTCGCTCCCGCCGACATCCGCAAAGAAGGTTCTGCTTATGACCTGCCCATAGCCCTATCGATTCTCCAGGCATCGGAGCAGATCGAAATTCCCGGCCTTGACAAGCACATGATCATGGGTGAGCTGGCGCTGGATGGTACCCTGCGGCCGATCAAGGGCGTGCTGCCGATC
>DASPNN010000047.1:0-5483 GCA_035626495.1 Chryseosolibacter sp. | reverse complement strand
ACCGGGCTGCGCTACACCCCGAAACCATGTGGTCCTTTCAGAAAAGGGCTGCAATATTAATAATAAAGTTGAACTAGACAAAGACACCACCGGTACCGTCACACTGCTTTTCAGGCTTTGTTGTCCCTTTTTTGACCGCACCTTCTTCAACGGCACGATCGTTTCAATCGTTCTGGAAAAGAAGCAAGTGATCCCTTGCGGATGCAAGTCACATATAATTTTGTCGCAAAGGCATTCGACCACATTTTATAATGCCGCTAACATTTTAGCGCGCTCCACCTGCGCCGCCCATTCCGGGGTCGATTGTATGTCCGCCAGAATATCGGTCTTCTCTTCGGCCGTAAGCCCAACATGGGTAGCTGCTATGCTGTATGGTGTTTCACCGTTTTCGATCCCGTTTACAAAATTGACATCACTTTGTTCAAGCAATCGCAACACGCCGGATCCGACGTGATACCACACACGAATTGAAAAAATATGTTTTATCAGCTGATCGCTGCTGATGGTGGCGAGATACTCGTCCCAACCGTGCGTGACATCCTGATCAACCGTCGGGAAGATTGTGCTCAGACAGGCATAATGTTCCATGTAACGCGCTGTGCCCTCGAGAAAAAGCTCGAGCGGGACCATTCTCTGAATCAGATTATTGGTGGTCGGGTCGACGCGGAATAGTTCTTCGAGCAGCACAACAAACTTCGACAGGTAGACCTTCCGTTCCTCCGGTGTTTGGACATCCGGAACAGTTTTCATCAGGTCGAACAAGGCAAGCTCCAGCGCGATGATATCTTCGTTGATCGGATAATTGTTAAAATCCTGCTCCGTGTCCGATGGGAAGGTCCACTGATCAAACTGGTACACATGAAACATTTCATGAACCGTTAGGATTGGCAGCCAGTTATCGAACTGATCCATAAAGTCGTAATAAAACGGCAATGCTCCCTTGGACTTTGTATCCTTTATGAGGAAGTAAGTGACACCATCGACCTTCATGGTACTTGGTAGAAATGCCAAAGTGGATCCGAGGTACGCTTGCGCGCTCGCCAGCAAGTCGTTGTTGGAGTAAAGATCCAGGCCATGCGACGCTTCTTCGCTCAGCTTGATCGACCCCGCGGGCGGTGAAGGAGGATTCAGGACATAACCCCGGGCTGAATTCCCATTGCCGTCCGTGAGGATGATATACGCGGGCCGCGTCCGGTAAAAATCATAGCCTGGCCACAGCTTTGCCGCCTCCTCGCCAAGCTCCTTAATCTTGCCAAACTGAATGATATCATCCGCAGGTACGTTAAAGGTGGGTTCTTTTTGTTCTTCACACGCAAGGGTGATCAGCAGTAGACAGAGCAGCCGGCTCGTTTTCATATATCTTTCCGAATAAGGGTTTGGGTGAATATAATCCAATCGTTCAGGACTCGCCGCCTGCCAATCGCCGTTTTATTTGAGTGGTCAGGTTTACGGCCGGAGAATCAGCGGTGTTCGATTTTGGTCGCCGGACCGATGCTAGGGCGTTGGTGTTATTTCAGGAAAAACAGACTCCGCATGATTGCCGTCAGTATAATTAGCAGGAAACTAAACCGTACCTTTCATCCGTCGTATTCACTGCTCGTACATGGCGCTTTCAAATCTTGAGCTAACCGATGCCGCGAAAACCGCCATCCACTTTATCAACAGCACAAACAGCCACGTTTTTTTGACTGGTAAAGCGGGAACAGGTAAGACTACATTCTTGAAAAACCTTTCGTTGCATACGCACAAACAATTTGCAATCGTCGCCCCCACCGGGATCGCTGCGTTGAATGCGGGCGGCGTAACGATCCATTCTCAGTTTCTCTTTCCCTTTGGCATGTTTGTTCCAGATCCCACGCGCTCACCGGCAACAGGCAACTGTTACACCTCGGAAATGTTGGCCGCAAAACATCCGTTGAACGACGCCCGGCGCCAGGTCCTTCGCGCCATCGATTTGCTGGTGGTTGATGAAGTCAGCATGCTTCGGTGCGATTTGCTCGATGCGATCGACTATCGCCTCCGGTCTGTCCGCGCTAACTTTGCGGAACCTTTTGGTGGCGTTCAACTGCTGCTGATTGGCGATCTGTTTCAATTGCCGCCGGTTGTCAAGGGCGAGGAGGAAACGATCCTGAAAAGATTCTATCAAAGCCAATGGTTTTTTGAATCGCGTGGATTGCGGGAGCACGGATTTGTTTACATCGAGCTGGACAAAATCTACCGGCAGCAGGATCAAGGGTTCATCGACGTTCTTAATAATTTGCGTAATAACACGCCAACCAGGTCCGACATCGACTTGTTGAACACATATTATAAACCGTCGGAAGAGATCGACCAACTGGATGACCCGGTCGTGACGCTTACTACCCACAATTACAAAGCGGATGACCTGAACCAGCGCGCCCTGAATTCACTGGAGACGCCTCCCCACACACTCCATGCTAGGATCAATGGGGATTTTCCGCCAGGGATGTTCCCGGTTCTGGAACACCTGGTCCTCAAGGAAGGGGCGCAGATTATGTTTACAAAAAATGACGTCGACAAAATGTACTTCAATGGCCGGTTGGCGAAAGTTGTGTCAATTCATGGCCAGGAAGTTAAAGTCGAATTGGAAGGTACAAAAGCACTGTATACCCTCAAGCAAGAAGTTTGGGAAAATAAACGATATGTCATAAACGCCGAGACGAAAGAAATCACCGATGAAGTTCTCGGGACTTTCGAACAATATCCTGTGAAGCTTGCCTGGGCCATCACCGTGCACAAGAGCCAGGGCCTGACGTTCTCGAAGGCGATCATCGATGTAGGCAACGCGTTTGCCGATGGACAAGTTTACGTTGCGCTGTCGAGGCTTCGTTCCCTGGATGGCTTAATTCTCCGGACGCGCATCGACCCGGGAGTAATCACGACGGACCGCCAGATTGTGAAATTCAGCAACGATAACAATGATCCCGATGTTTTGCCCCTCACCCTGAAGAGCAAGCAACGTGTGTACATCCTTCAAATGATTTCAATTGCGTTTGAATTTGAAAGCATCCTGAGGCACAACGCGTTCATTGAGCGCACGCAAGCGCAGCCTGATTCATTGACCGGCGGCAATGGTGAGAACACTGACTTCCGATCTGTATTTCTCAATGAACGGCCGAATACGGTCAAATTCAGGAAACAGCTTTACGATTTGCTTGATCAGGAAAACTATGAGCACCTTCTCGAGCGCATCAAAAGGGGCAGCGAATATTATCGGGAGCTGCTTTGGAAGCAGGTTGCGGTTGTGCTTGAGCAAATCGCCCAGGCGATTGACAGTGACAGCGCCAAATCGCACATTCGCAGTCTTCAGGAACTCGACCTTCTGCTGATGAAAAAAATCGAACTGGTGGAAAAGGTATCCGAGCTGACGGAAAACATTCTGCGCGGGGGTGAACAATATGATTTCGCGGAGCTCGCACGTCGTCGCGCTTCACGCAGGGATTCGCTAATGCACGGGGTCCGTACCGCGACTAAGAACTCGCAGGAAATACGCGCCAAACGAAGAAGGCGTCCCCGTAAGAAAAAAGGGCCCGCGACCCATGAAATAACAGCAAAGTTACTGTCTGAAGGAAAGACTTTGACGCAGATTGCGGCCGCGCGCGGACTCACGGAAGCAACCGTCGAAAGTCATTTGGCCCGATGTGTGAAGGAAGGGAAAATCGAAGTTTCAACCGCCTTCAAGCGGAACGAGTAGTTAATCATGACAACAATTCTGTTCGCGAAACTTGAGAAATCAATGACCTCGACGCGCATTCATTCGTCAGTTTAATCGGCCGTTGGAACCAGCTAAAGTCTCCTTGTCGACAGATTGGGTATTTTTCGAAGAAATGTTGGTAAGTTATTACATCTTGACCTTACACCCATGTCGAAATCCGGCCCTGTAGTCATTATTGAGGACGACCCGGATGATCAGGAGATGATCAGCCGAATACTGACGAAAATGAATATTGACAATCCGATCCGAAAATTCAACGATGGAGAAGAAGCGCTTCGCTATTTGCGGCTGACAAAGGAGAAGCCTTTCGTAATAATCTGTGACATCAACATGCCCGTCATGAATGGTCTCCAGCTCAAGAAGGAGATGGATAACGATGCCGATCTCAGAGTCAAGAACATACCTTTCGTCTATCTTTCAACCACGGCAAACCCGGAGCAAGTAATGCATGCCTATTCGATGACTGTACAGGGATTTTTTGTGAAAGGACAGAGCTATGAGGTGCTTAAGCACGCATTGGAGAAAATCATAGAATACTGGCAGACGTGCATTTTCCCGAATTCCTTATGAATGCAGGATTCTTGCCTTTGCGTCACTAATGGCCTCATCGATGCTGGCGTAGCACTTGATAGTCCCTTCGTCCGTCATAACTGGAGTTGACCAGATCTTGCGGGACCCTTCGTCCCGGGCGGTGAGGAATACCGAATAGGGTGGGCGATTTTCCGGGTCATCCCCCGTCACTGAAATCGGGCGGTCCGAATTGTCATGGATTGCAACTTCGAAATTCAATTCGCCTTTACTGATCTCCAAAAAGTAAATCTCCATCACCATTTCTCACCGCACGGATTAAAAAATCAAAAAACACGTGCCTCGCAAATGGACTGCTCCAGGAACCCGAACCGGGGCGTTTCAGGTGCATATAATTCGGTGAATGGTATTTTTTTTTGGCCGGGCATGATTTTTTTATCTTATATGATGAACAGCCATACGCATACGATCCCCACTCAACCTGCGTTCATGATTACAAATCACCTTATTTCCGATTCAATGAATAACATCGACATCGCATTTCTGTCTGAATCTCCGGACATGCTGGCGGCCTTGCGAAAAAGCAAGGAACATGGAACTGTTGTGGGTATCAGCGCGCCGATTCTAGGAAACGGCCTGTTTCTGACATCGGTCCTCGATATTGTTCCCGCCGGAGATGATCATTTGATCACCCTTACCGGATATGACGTCACGGGTTATATCCTGGAGCGGAACAAGCTGCGATTGAGTGAAATCCGAGGGATTTGTCCTTTCATGTCAGCTTTTACGAATCCTTACTTGAAAGAGCTAACCGGTGAACGTTTTTTCGAAATCCGATAATGAGCGAAACAGCATTAGAAAAAAAGAATCCCGGTTACCCGGGATTCTCTTGTTTCAGCGGAATCACCTGTTGCAAAAGAATTCTTCCACCGATATGCTGTGTATTGATAAAAGCTTCATCAGACTCTTAAGTGTCAAATTGGCTTTGCCCTTCTCGATCCGCCAGTACTGAATCATCGGTAGATCGTGATCCAGGGCAAATTCCTTGATCGAGTCGTAACCTTTTCGTTCGCGGAGGTCACGCAATTTTAGACCAATCTGTTCCAATATCGATTTTAACGACCTTGTTTTCATAACTCCCTAGTTTACGTTCTGCACGTTTCTTATCGTTAATGATAATTTTTTATATTACTCACCGTATAAAGAAATTTGTTTGCCT
>DASPNN010000046.1:0-3454 GCA_035626495.1 Chryseosolibacter sp. | reverse complement strand
GGTTACAGGTTGTAAATTTCTGCCTTGTACCGCGCCATGTGTTCCGGCATTGAGAACCATTCGATGGTGGCTTTAAATCCATCGCGAATGCTGTACCTTGGATGCCACCCCGTAGAGGCGTTGAGCTTCGAATAGCTGCCGTACAACCGGAACACCTCGCTTTTTTGTGGCCGCAGGCGCATTGTGTCAGTTTCCACCTCAACACCCGGGCGGATTTGCGCGATGAGTTCGTCGGCGAGGTCCTTGATCGCGATCTCCGACCCCGTAGCAATATTCACATCTTCACCCGTCAGCGCATCGCACTTCGCAATAGCCACAAATGCGTCAACGGTATCCCTGACATACAAAAGGTCGCGCGTGGGCGTCACATCACCCAGCTTGATCCGGTCCTTGCCGGAAAGCAGCTGGGTAATAATCGTAGGAATGACTGCCCGCGCGGATTGTCTTGGCCCATACGTGTTGAAGGGACGCACGATCGTGACCGGGACACCGAAGCTGCGATAGAACGATTCAGCAATACAGTCAGCTCCGATCTTTGACGCCGAATAAGGCGACTGCGGCTGGCGCGGATGTTTCTCATCAATGGGGATGTATTGCGCAGTACCGTAGACTTCCGAGGTCGAAGTCACGAGCACACGCTCCACATGAAGGTCTTTGGCGGCCTGAACAATGTTCAGCGTTCCCTTAACATTGGTGTCGATATACGAATCAGGAGAATGATAGCTGAACGGGATGGCGATCAGGGCTGCGAGGTGGAACACGACATCGATATCTTTCATGGCGGTACGGACACCGTTTGGGTCGCGGATATCACCGGCGAAAACCTCGAGCCTGTTTTTCAACTCCGGCGCGAACGCATCGATCCATCCCCAGCTGTTGAAAGAGTTATAATATACGAAAGCACGTACCTTGCAGCCCTCGTCAAGCAACCGCTCCGTCAGGTGACTTCCGATGAAGCCATCCGCACCCGTGATCAGAACCCGTTTATCTTTGAGCATCATAAGCACTTATTCTTGAAAAGTCCTCACCTCTGTCACGACACCTTCTAGGTGGATCGGCGCGTAAAGCACGTCACCCAACCCCTGCATCCTGAATTTTACAGCATTGCGATAGACACCGAGGTAAGAATACTTTGCCGGGTCGTTCACGTTCTTTTCAGTAAGAAAAAAAGTGATCGCGTACTCGCCGTCGATAAACAACAATCTCTGGAAATGGAATGATATCTTCCTCCGCCGCACGTCTCCATGAAACCCTTCGTTAGCCTTTGCCGAGAAAAACTGCCCCACGATCTTGAGATCCTTATCTGTGATCTGGAGCATAACATCAAACCTGTCAATAGCAGCTTTCAACCGTATGTCCAGGTCAACAAAGAGGTCCTGACCGTGATTGATCAGGGCGATGTTCTTGCCAGCGGTTTGCCGCCCGGCACCGTAGACATCGACCGCGACCAGTTCCGCCCCGCGGTCATACTCGACCTTGGACGATTCCCCCTGGAAATTCTCAAAATACCGCTCGATCCCTTCATTCACGTTGCTGCCGGAATATTCTGCCTTTCCAGCCTTCATATACAGCACCCGGTTTGAAACCCGCGACACCTGTGGCATGGAATGACTGACAAAAATAACGGCTGCCTTCTGGATGATCTCGGCGATCTTGTTAAAGGACTTCACCTTAAAGCCAGCGTCGCCCACTGACAATACCTCATCGAGGATCAACACATCGGGTTCCATTTGAGCGGCGACCGCGAATCCCAGCCTGACTTTCATCCCAGAGCTGTAATATTGCACGGGTGTATCGATAAACTCGCCGATATCGGCGAACCCAAGAATCTCGTCCAGTTTCTCGTCAACTTCCTGCTTGCTGAAACCGAGCACGGCACCATTGACGTAAATATTTTCGCGGCCAGTAAGAATTGGGTTAAAACCGGCTCCAAGTTCGATCAATGCGCCTACCCTGCCATGCATTTCGATCCTGCCCGTGTCGGGTTTAATCAGCCCGTTGAGCATCTTCAGTAGTGTACTTTTGCCTGCGCCATTATGACCAATAAGCCCCAGGCATTCGCCGCGTTTCAGTTCAAAGCTGATATCGCTGATGGCCCAGAATTCCTTCGGCCGCAAGATGGTATGATTCCTTGTTTTACCCAGCAGTTCGCTGCCAACGTCCTTAACACCGTACCATAGCCCGCGCTTGAGGTCGCGACAGAACTTCTTCGAGACGTTTTCAATTTTTATGAGAGTTTCGGACATGTACTGCAAAATGAAAGCACAAAGGGGGTATTTAAAAAAATTGACGACAAACCGCGTCAGTATTGAGAGCGGAATGAACGTTTTTTAACCTGGCAAATATAGTATTATTCACGAAGAATGGACACGGGCAGCTTGCTGGTTTTGAACGCACGAATCGTCCAACAAAGGAGCCAATCTTCGGATAGCATCCATCAACTAGCGGCTGACCGGCTTGCTGCCCGCCATCTGATGATATGCTTGCCAAGCTGAACAAAAAATCGCTCATAGGTCCGATACACAATTAGGCTTAGAACGATTGTGATGCCCATACACAAAGGAACCATATAAGTCGGACTGGTCGGAAAATGCAGTTGCTTGAATACAGCCATCATTAGCAACCAAGTTATGGGGTTCAACAAATAAACCGAGTAACACGCTTCACCTAACCAGGACAACGGTTTGTGAATGACCTTAATTTGAAAGTCCATTTTGTAAAATGTAAGACATATGGCGGCACTAATCAGGGTAAAGACGACGCGGTTGTATGAAATCAAGAGCTTAGCACGGTCACCCTCAACCGGATAGTAAATGAAGGCCAGCAAGGCGAAAACCAAAATAAACAGATTTGCCCACCGGTTAATGCTAACACGCTTGAGAAAACGCCCCATAAGTACTCCAATCACAAACAATCCAGCCTGATTTAGAGGATGCACATACAAATCACGCTGCTTCGAAATACTCTGGTCCGTAATCATGTAAAAAGCAAATCCAAAATAAATGCAAAGGATCAAAACAGAAATAGCAATATACAATCGCACATTATTCTTCGCCATAAAGGATAACACCGGAAACATCAAATAGAACGACAATTCATTTCCTATAGACCAGACACCGGTTCCAATTCCCATGTCCCAAGCTAATACTCCGAACATGCCTGTGTAATTAACCAGCAGTTCATAGAGCGAGTGCGTCGAATCATTAACGATAATCGTGAGGGTGATGATTACCCAAAGTAAGGGATAGATCCGAAAGAATCTTTTTATATAGAAATCGGAAACGGAAAGTCCCTTTTCATAAACCAAGTACAGCGTAAGCCCGCTGAGAATGTAAAAAATAGATACCCCATATATGCCGATTCGCCCCAGAAATGTGCTCGCATCATATTCACCAAATGACCATGAAAAATAATGATATACCATGATCGATAAAGCACAAAGGCCGCGAAGGTA
>DASPNN010000045.1:0-3009 GCA_035626495.1 Chryseosolibacter sp. | reverse complement strand
GCACATTTGAACTTTGTAATCCCGGCGTCGATCATCAAGGCGCAAACTTGCGGTGATTTATGCGTCTTGATGTGCGGTCGCAGTCTGTTGATATCGTCCATACTTTCGATCGCAGTCCGGATATTTTGCTTCACCCGGTCTACATAGATCAGCAATGCCGGCGAGTCGACCTCGGCTTCGTTGGTAATCCTGTACCATTCATTACTCCCGTCCATGTTTACCGCTCATTCAAGTTCAAACATCGCTTCGATTTCCACCGGAATATTGTCGGGCAACGTCCCCATGCCCACCGCACTGCGTACACCGATGCCGTGGTCTTCTCCCCACACCTTCGCGAACAGCTCGCTGCAACCGTTGATAACATACGGGTGCCGCTCGAATTCGGAAACACAATTTACCATCCCGAGCACTTTGATCACCCGTTTGATGCGGTTCAGTGTGCCCAGGTTGGTTTTGAGCGTTGCGAGGATCGCCAGGCCAACCTGCTGCGCGGCTGCCTTTCCCTGCTGCATATCCATATCTTTCCCGATCCGGCCTATGATGAGTGTGCCGTCTTCTTTGACGGTGCCATGACCGGAAACATAAACGTATTTGTCAACGATCAGGAATGGTTTATATACACCAATCGGTTTGGGCGCTGGAGGTAATCTCAGATTCAATTTTTCGAATCGCTGATCAGGGGTAAGGTTGTCCATCGTGCGAATTATTACAAGTTAACTTTGTCAATTGATCATGAAATTCAAGGTCATCACGCCGGCCAGCCCGACGACAGCCACAATGGTCTCCATCAGTGACCAGGACCGGATCGTATCCTTGATACTAAGATTAAAATATTCCTTGAATAACCAGAACCCCGCGTCGTTCACATGACTGAACATAAGGCTTCCGGCGCCAATGGAAAGGACCATCAAATTGGGGTCTACCCCAGGCTGCGCCATGACCGGCATCATGATGCCCGCCGCGGTGAGGCCGGCCACGGTGGCGGAACCCACGCAGACGCGAATGACACAGGCGATGCACCATCCCAGCACGAGCGGGTGAACGTCCATGCCGTTCAGCAGAATTCCGATCTGTGTGCTCACCCCACTATCGATGAGTACCTGCTTGAGTGCGCCGGCGCCGCTCATGATCAGCAGCAGCATCGCGATGTCCTTGACAGCGTCCCCATAGATGTCCATCACCGTCTTCATGCTCATCCGCATGCGGATGCCGAGTGTAAAGGTCGCGACCACCAGCGAGATCAGCATGACCATCGCCGGGTCGCCGATGAAAGCGAAGACTTTCCGCGTCAGCTCATGATTGATTTCGAACCGATTGACCACTGTCGTAATGCCGAGGAAAATCACCGGCAGCAGCGACGACACAATGCTGTTGCCCAGTGACGGAAGTTTTTCCGCCGGGATGGGATCGACTTTGAATGTCTTCAGAATCGGGGCCTGAATATTTTTTAGCGCTTTCGAGAACAACGGCCCGGCAATCACAACGGTAGGGACGGCGACGATCAGGCCGTAAAAAAGTGTTTTGCCCATATCGGCATGAAACTGCGCGACCAGAGCAAGGGGAGAGGGGTGCGGCGGAAGGAAGCCATGCGTGACAGACAACGCTGCCAGCATGGGAAGTCCGATGTAGACTGCCGGGAACTTATACCGGTAGACCACGGAAAAAATCAACGGGATCACCAATACAAATCCCACGTTATAAAACAGTGGAATGCCGATGATAAAACCGGTCAACATGAGCGCCCATTGAATGTACCGTTCTCCAAAGAGCCGCATCATGCCGGACGCTATTTGCTGCGCTGCTCCGCTTTCGGCAACCAGTTTTCCAAGCATGGCCCCGCTGACGATCACAATCACCAGCGAGCCCAGCATATCGCCGACACCCTTTTGAATGGAGGCCGTGATCTTACCGGCATCGATCCCCAAAAGCAACCCGGCAAGGATCGACACGACCAGGAACGCGAGGAAGGCGTTCACATCCAGGAGTGTGATCAGCATGATCAGCAGCGCAATGCAGCCGATCACTATCAGCATGGCGTTGATGATTGCCGCATCTGTATCGTTGACTGTCGCCTGAATGATTTTCATCAACGCAAACGAGATGACAAGGATTCCCGTCACCAAGATCGCAAACAACCGGACGCGGAAAGCCTTCTGCATCCTGGACTAGAATTTATCGGGAATTTGAATGATGCGAACCACTACTTCGTGTGGATCGCCGTCTTTGTCGATAAGGTTGAATTTCACCATTGGATTGTCGCGCTTCAGGTGCGTTTCGACATTGGTGATCGTATTGTATTGAAGGTGTTTCTCAAGCTCCTTTTGCAAAATATATAGCGCATTCGCAAAGTCCACTTCCAGGGAACTCGGGTTGTATGAATCGGTCTTCATGTTGGATCGTTGTTTACCACCGGATCAATGCAGAGGCCCAAGTGAACCCACTGCCGAAAGCGGCTAAACAAATTAAATCATTTTCTTTGATTTTACCTTCCGCCCACGCTTCACTCATCGCGATCGGTATCGACGCGGCCGTCGTATTTCCATAACGCATGATGTTATTATAGACCTGTGCGTCGGTGAGACCGAGCTTTTCCTGGATGTATTGGCTGATCCGCAGATTGGCCTGATGGGGCACGAGCAATGAAATATCTTCTTTACGGAGGCGGTTTGCCTCCAGTGCTTCGTTGATCACCTCCGTGAAACGCACAACGGCGTGCTTGAAAACCTGGTTTCCATTCATCACTACCTTAAAGGTGGACGTATCCGTAATTTGCTCCGGCTGACGCTCCTCGTGAGGTCGTGAGCTGCCTGGGTCCTTGACGTAAAGCTCTTCCGCGAACCTTCCGTCAGAATGCAGGTGTGTGGAGAGCACACCCGGCTTGTCGGCAGGTTGAAGGACGGCAACGCCGGCCCCGTCTCCGAAGATCACGGCGGTGTTTCGTCCCCGGGTGGAAATGTCGAGCGCAGTCGACTGGATCTCGGCGCCAACAACCAGGACGGTCTTATACAT
>DASPNN010000044.1:0-3515 GCA_035626495.1 Chryseosolibacter sp. | reverse complement strand
TTGCGTATTCGAATATGGTATCCATCGACAATCAGCCTGCGGGTAAAGTTGTCAACGGACCGGAAAATACAATGTAAATCGAGCACCCTTGCCTGGTCGGCCGCGGGCTGTGATAAATCCCGTGTGGTTGGTCATGATTCTCTTGGCCATCGCCAATCCGATCCCACGTCCTTCATAGCTCGATTCCTGGGGATGCAATCGCTGGAACATTTTGAAAATTTTATCTGCGAACTGATTGTCGAACCCGATCCCGTTATCCTCGAACACAAGCTTGTGGTAATTTGAAAAAGAGAAGTTGTGGTCGGAGGGCAGATGCTTTTTGTCAACCACTGAACAGGAGATCAGGATTTTGACAGGATCGTCGGGCTTTGCGAACTTCAAACTGTTTTCCAGCAATGACCGGAACAACAATGTGATCTGGGAAGGATAAGCGCGAATCACCGGCAATCCTTCGTGTTGAACAGAGGCCTGTTTGTCGGCAAGTATCACTTTCATGTCAGCCAGCAGGTCACTGAGCGCTTCATCCAGGCTGACTGCCTGCAGTTTCTCCCGGGTATAGACAACGGTGTTATAGTTGACGATGTCCACCATCAGCGACTGTGCCCGCGAGGAGGCGGCATCGATCCGGCTCACAAGCGCCCGCCCGTCAGGATCGAGCTTCTGGGAATATTTTGATTGAAGCATATCGCTGAATGTCCGGATTTTGCGCAACGGCTCCTGTAGGTCGTGCGAGGCGACGTAAGCAATCTGCTCCCACTCAGAATTTGCCTGATTAAGCTCGATGATATTTTTTTCAAGCTTTTGCTGGTAACCCATGCGGTCTCTGTACTGTTGCACCAACAGACCGAACGAGATGACAAATACGATGAGTGTGAATACGAATACAATGCGAAAGTTCTGCGGAGTGGTCTCTTCATAAAATTGCCGGCTCACAAGCTGATCTTTCATGAGTTTTTTTTCAGCCACCTCCATTTCGGTGATCAGTTGCGCGCAGCGGTCGAGATACTTCAATCCTTGGCGATAATCGGTGGGCGGATAGCCGACCATGATCCCGGAGTGCAGGTGGTCCAGGTGACTCTTGATCAAAAAGTTGAGCGTTTGAATCCGCTTGCGTTGGGCTGGGTCGGATTTGATGAGGTCGTAGATGACTGCGAAAGTATTTCGAATTTTGTCCGCGTATTTCCCGTATCGCAAATGAAAGGAGGAGTCTTCGAACAGAATGAACGCGCGTTGATTGTTCTCAACCTCGGCGAGCTCGATCTGTAAGCGGTTCAGCTGTGTGAGTACAGAATGGTTTCTGTCAACGGCCTCGGCGTATTTGAGGTAGGCGCTGAAGCGCTGGAAGGCGTAGAGCGATAAAGCGATAAGAATGGCGAGGGAAAGTCCAAAAATCAGGTAAATAGTGAGTAGTTTTTTCCACATTAGGTCTATCTTTAAGGGGTGTTAGCTGGGAAGTTATTCTACACCGGCAGTATCCGGAACGACAATTCCGGCTATAAGATTAAAATTAACTATCTGATTATCAGTAAAAAGCATATTTTTTGCCCATTGGGTTATAAAGTGGTGCCAAGGTTGTATCTGTTTTCGCCAAGTGTTAACCGACCCTTATTACGTATGCTTTACCAGAACCTGACACAGAAGCAGCAGTTGAAGATTCATCCTCAGCATCTTCAAATGCTGCAGTTACTGCATTTGAACACGATTGAACTGGAACAACGTATTCAGAACGAGTTGGAGGAAAACCCATTGATCGAGGAGAAAGCAGATGAGGATGCACCGTTCGAGCAAGGGACACAGGAGGCCGTTCAGGATTATAAAGATTACGAGGAATATTGTTATGATGATATTCCGGATTATAAGCTTGAGAACTCCCAGCATTTTCAGACCCAGGCACCGATCGAAAAACCTCTTGTTGAAATGGAGGATTTTCGGCAAGAGCTGAAAAACCAGTTGGCGCTTTACACATTATCGGAACACGAGAATGAAATTGGCGATTTTATCATTGATAGTTTAACGGATGAAGGATTTCTCGAGTTTTCATCCGAAGCCCTCGCCGATGACTATTCGTTGAAATTCAACAAGTGGATCGAGCCCGATGTTGTGCAAAAAGTGATCTCTATCATCCAGCAGCTGGAACCTGTGGGAGTGGCGACTGCCAATATCAAAGAATGTCTCATGTTGCAGTTGAAGAAAATGCAGCAGAGTCCGGATGTAAAGCTTGGGATCAAAATTCTCGAGAATTACTACAATGAGCTGATGCACCGGAATTTCGAACGCATCATCAACGAGCTCAAGATCGAAGAAGAAGACCTGAAGGATATTTTCCATTTATTAAGTACCCTGAAGCTCAAGCCTGTCACCGCGGCAACGGCCTCGCCACAAACAGAAACCATCTTGCCAGATTTTCTTCTCACACAGGAAAATGACGAAATGCACGTGATGCTCGCGCGCGAGCGCTCTTCGAAGCTGTGCATCAGCTCCTCCTGGAAGAAAATGGTATATGACACGGAAAAGAGCGGTACCGACAACCGTTCAAAACAATATCTCAAAAGTAAACTGAACGCCGCCGAATGGTTTGTCAACGCCATCCGCCAGCGCGAGACAACGATGCTGAAGGTAATGGAGGCTATTGTCCGCATCCAGCATGAGTATTTTGAAGAAGGTGATATCACCAAGCTCAAGCCGATGATCCTGAAAAACGTGGCGGACATGGTTGGGGTTGATATCAGCACCGTATCGAGGATCACCTGTAACAAATATGTGCAGACTCACTTCGGCAACGTGCTGTTGAAGTCACTCTTCACAGAAGGGATTGCCAACCACAAGGGCGAGGTGGTCAGCAACAAAGTCATCCAGCAAGCAATCCAGGAAGTCATTCAATCGGAGGATAAAAAGTGTCCTTACTCGGATCAGCAGCTTGTGAAAGTGCTGGCCAAGCGGGGTTTCGAGATCGCCAGAAGAACCGTGACAAAATACCGGGAGCAATTACACATTCCCGCAGCGCAAATGCGTGCCTTTTTGGCCTGAGAAAATTTAGTTGAAAGAAGAATATACAAACCTACCCATGGAAAAAATTCTAATCATTGATGATGACAAGGACCTCTGTTTCGTTCTGAAAAGATTCTTGTCCAAACACGGGTTTGAAGTGCTGGAAGCCACAACTGGCAAGCTCGCGCTGGAACTTCTCGAATCTGTGGAACCGGACCTGATCCTTTGCGACTTCCGGCTTGAAGATATGAGTGGAAGCTCGATCCTGAAGAAAATCAAAGAAAAGAGCCCTTCGGTCCCTGTGATCATCATTACCGGCTACAGCAACATAAAGACCGCTGTGGAGGTGATGAAGCTTGGCGCTATGGATTATGTGACAAAGCCATTGTTGCCGGATGAAATCCTTCTCACAATCCGCAAAGCGCTGACAACAAAAGCGACCGAGGAGAAAACGGCGGCCCCCGACCAGTCTCAAGCTTCCGACGGGGAGGCGCTCAAGGAGCAAGAGAAGCTGGCGCTCATCAAGG
>DASPNN010000043.1:0-15996 GCA_035626495.1 Chryseosolibacter sp. | reverse complement strand
CTGGTATAAAAATCTTTTGCTATGGCCGGTCAGCACGCTCCTCGGAGATTCATCCATAGGACGCGAAATGGCGGCAAAGCTCACCGCCGAAATTGGCGAACGACTCATCCCCGCATTGAGTAATGAAGCTGCAAAGATCCCCCTGTCTGAGGACGACGAGCTTGCGCTCGATTGGCTGAATGGCCGAAGAACGCCGGATGCGGACCAGACCGTGAAAGGAATGTTAACTGGGCTCGACCTGGCCAGCGATGCGCCGCGCCTCTTCAAGGCGTGGGTAGAAGCAACTTGCTTCGGCGCCCGGGCGATTGTCGACCGGTTCGTTGAAGAGGGCATTCCGGTAAAGGGGCTCATCGGACTTGGAGGCGTTGCCAGAAAATCACCGTACATCATGCAGACCATGGCAGACGTCATGAATAAACCGATCCGCATACATCGGTCTGAGCAAACTTGCGCCCTCGGGTCGGCGATGTTTGCTGCCACCGCAGCAGGGCTGTATCCGAAAGTGGAAGAAGCAATGCACGCGATGGGCCACGGATTTGATTTGGAATATGTGCCGAAACGGTCGGCCGCACTGCTTCATCAGAAACGATACTCACGTTATTTGCAGGCTGCCCAATTCGGCGGAGGATCAGGTAAAGTCAATTCCTCCGGCACAATCAGCCAATCAACGGTCGTATGACAACAAGTGAACAGGGATCAACTCAAGGCCGGTTTGCGGCCATACGCGAAAGCGCCTTCCGCGCAAATATGGACTTGCAGAGACTCGGGTTGGTGATATTTACATTTGGCAATGTCAGCTCTGCGGACAGGCAGGAAGGTGTTTTCGCAATCAAGCCGAGCGGCATTCCATACAACGAGCTGTCCCCCGAAAAAATGGTGATCGTGGATTTTGAAGGCAAAACCGTTGAAGGCAGCCTTCGGCCCTCTTCCGATACCAAGACGCACGCTGTCCTCTATAAAAATTGGCCGAAAGTTGGCGGCATCGCTCATACACATTCGACCTTCGCCACAGCGTGGGCCCAGACCCAGCTCGACATACCCATATTTGGCACCACGCACGCGGATCACCTGACTGTAGACATTCCCTGTGCCGCTCCCATGGACGACTCCATGATCGCCGGGGATTATGAATACGAAACCGGATTTCAAATACTCAAGTGTTTGAAAGAAAAGAATCTGACCTACGAAGAAGTTGAGATGATGCTCGTAGGCAACCACGCGCCGTTTACCTGGGGCGCGACGGCGGAGAAAGCTGTTTACAACAGCGCGGTCCTCGAATCGATTGCAGAAATGGCATACATCACCCGGCAAATCCGGCCGGATTCTCCCCGGCTGAAGCAAGCCCTCATTCAAAAACACTATGAGCGAAAGCATGGACCCGATTCATACTATGGACAACAGAGCTAACTCAAGAAACTCGCGCTCAGCCCTGGCGTTGCGCGCCCTGGTTATTGTAACGGCCTCTTTACTCGGTGGCCAGGCGATTGGTCAACAAAAGGATTACCCCATCCGGGCGGTGCCTTTCACAAAGGTCAAACTTACCGACAACTTCTGGCTGCCCCGGATCAAAACGAATCATACCGTTACGATACCGGCATCTTTCGAACGGTGCGAAAGCACAGGCCGGATACGCAATTTCGAAATGGCCGCGGCGCGCTCCGGAAAATTCTGTACGGTTTACCCCTTCGACGACACGGATATTTACAAAACGATCGAAGGCGCGTCTTTTTCACTCAGTCTGAATCCCGATAAAGCCCTCGACGCGTATATCGACACGCTGATCATCAAAATCCGCAACGCACAGGAACCAGACGGATATTTATATACCGCCCGGACGATCGATCCAATGGCCGCGCACGAGTGGGCAGGGAAACAGCGCTGGGAAAAAGAGCGCGAGCTGAGTCATGAGCTTTATAACTCCGGACATCTCTATGAGGCGGCTGCCGCTCACTACCTGGCTACGGGAAAACGGACATTGCTTGATATCGCCTTGAAGAACGCCGATCTCGTTTGTTCGGTTTTCGGCCATGATAAGAGACACGTCGCTCCGGGCCACCAGGTGGTCGAAATGGGGCTCGTCAAGCTATACCGGATCACCGGCACGCCGCAATACCTGCAAACTGCGAAATATTTTATCGAAGAACGCGGGCACTATAAAGGGTACGATTCGACCAGCCGGGACCCATGGAAAAACGGTGCCTATTGGCAAGATCACAAGCCCGTCGTTCATCAGGATGAGGCCATCGGCCACGCAGTCCGCGCAGGATACCTGTATGCGGCCATGGCGGACGTTGCTGCACTCACCGGCGATGCTGACTTTCTGAAAGCAATCGACCGGATCTGGGAAAATGTAGTGACAAAAAAAATCTACGTGCAGGGAGGCGTGGGAGCGGTTGGCAGCGGAGAACGCTTCGGTGAAAACTACGAGCTGCCGAATGCAACGGCTTACAACGAAACGTGCGCAGCGATAGCAAACGTCTACTGGAATCACCGTATGTTCTTATTACATGGCGATTCCAAATACATCGATGTCCTTGAACGGTCTCTTTACAACGGTCTGTTATCGGGCGTTGGCATGGACGGTAAATCGTTCTTCTACACCAACGCCATGGAGATCGGCAACCGGCGCCACCACACTGACCGGGAAGGCGAGCGATCGGGGTGGTTCACCTGCTCCTGTTGTCCAACCAATGTCACGCGCCTTATTCCCTCGGTCCCCGGTTACATGTACGCATCCACCGACGACGCGATCTATGTCAACTTATTTGCTTCCGGATCCGCCACCGTGTCAACCAAAAGCCGCGAGGTGACCATCGCGCAGGAAAACAATTATCCCTGGGAGGGAAAACTCAAATTTACCATCACCCCGAAAATACCCGGTATATTTGATCTCCTCATACGCATTCCCGGCTGGTCGCAAAACCGCGCTATGCCGTCCGACCTGTATGCATTTACCGATTCCCTGTCAGTAACAATACCGATAACAATTAACGGGCAACGTACTGCCTACCGGCTAGATAAGGGATACGCCGTACTCTCACGCGGATGGAAGAAAGGTGATGTCGTTGAAGTCGCCCTCGACATGGCCGTAAAACGCGTAGTAAGCAATCCCAAAGTCAAGGACAACGCCGGGAAAACTGCCCTCCAGCGAGGTCCGATCGTATACTGTGCCGAATGGGCTGACAACAACGGACGCACCAGCAACCTGGTACTGCCTGACAACGCCGTCTTAGAACCTGAATTCAGGGCCGATCTGCTCAACGGTGTGACGATCCTCAAATCGCAGGCTACCGCGCTCGTGGTGGATGAAAAGAACTCCAAAGTCGAAACCAAATCACAGCCTTTCGTCGCGATCCCGTATTATGCCTGGGCACACCGTGGCCTGGGCGAAATGCGGGTTTGGCTGCCTAAAAACATCAAAGACATTGAAATAATATCTGAATAAAATTTCCTTTTTGCGCTACCGATAAATGATTTTTGAATGATGGATCTTAAAAAGTTTGAAGTGTGGCTTGCGACGGGCAGCCAGTTTTTGTATGGTGAAAAAACGCTGAGCGAGGTTGCGGCCCATTCGCAACAAATTGCGAAAGAGATGTCCGGCGGCGTGCCTGTCCCAATCGTGTTCAAGCCAGTGCTGAAAAGCCCGGAGGAAATCTACCAGCTATGTCAGGAGGCGAACCGCACCGCTAATTGTATTGGCATCATTGCCTGGATGCACACATTCTCGCCTGCCAAAATGTGGATCGGCGGCCTGAAAATTCTCAACAAGCCCCTGTTGCACCTTCATACGCAATTCAACCGGGACATACCGTGGAAGGACATCGACATGGACTTCATGAACCTCAATCAAAGCGCGCACGGCGACCGGGAGTTTGGTTTTATTATGTCGCGGATGCGGCTGAGCCGCAAAGTCGTGGCCGGGCACTGGCAAGATCCGGAAGTTCACCGGCGTATTGGCGTTTGGATGCGCGCAGCCTCAGCATGGCATGACCTTCAGGGAGGAAAATTCTGCAGGTTCGGCGATAATATGCGAAGCGTCGCAGTAACGGAAGGCGACAAAGTCGAAGCAGAAATCAAATTCGGCTATTCAGTGAACGGTTTTGGGGTGGGCGATCTGGTAAAGGTTGTCAGTGCAATCTCCGACGCGGAGGTATCACAGCTCACGGCCGAATACGAAACGCGGTATCAGCTTCAGGCTGGATTGCGAAAAGGAGGAGACAAACACCCTTCTCTGCGCGCCGCCGCCCGGATCGAGCTTGGTTTACGCAGCTTTCTGAAAGACGGGAACTTCAAGGGTTTTACGACAACCTTTGAAGATCTTCACGGATTGGACCAACTGCCGGGTCTGGCCGTGCAGCGTCTGATGAATGAAGGATACGGCTTCGGCGCGGAAGGCGATTGGAAGACCGCGGCCTTGCTCCGGGCGATGAAGGTCATGGCATCGGGGCTTGCGGGCGGCAATTCTTTTATGGAAGATTACACCTACCACCTCGACCCTGCCAACCCATTGGTGCTCGGAGCGCATATGCTGGAGATTTGTGAATCCATTGCAGATGGGCCTCTTTCATGCGAAGTGCATCCGCTCGGCATCGGCGGCAAAGCCGATCCTGTCCGCCTCGTATTTAATGTCGCCGCCGGACCTGCGCTGAATGCCTCCGTGATCGACCTTGGAAACCGGTTCAGGCTTTTGGTAAACACCGTCGACGCGGTGAAGCCGCCTCACGCTCTGCCAAAGCTTCCAGTAGCCAGGGTGTTATGGAAACCGCACCCGGATTTCCACAACGGATGCGCAGCATGGATCATGGCGGGAGGCGCACACCATACCTGTTACAGCCAAAACCTGACGGTGGAGCACCTGGAAGATTTTGCCGAAATTGCGGGATTGGAATTTACAGTGATCGATCGTGACACACGGATGCGCGACTTCAAGAATACGCTCAAAGTCAACGAGCTTCATTATCGTTAACAACTTTCAAGAAAACTAAACACTGAATTAAAAGCCCAACACAAACCAAGCACAAACTAACTAACCAAACTAACTAACCCGAACTATGAACACATTTGCCACCCTTGACTGGGTTGTCATTGCATCCTACTTCGTATTGATCGGCGGGGTAGCGATCTGGGTCATGACCCGGAAGCAAAAAAACACCGAGGACTACTTTTTGGCCGGACGAAACCTTGGATGGTTCGTTGTTGGCGCATCGATATTTGCATCAAATATCGGCTCTGAACACGTTGTGGGCCTCGCGGGCGCAGGCGCGGGTGGCAAGATCCCGATGCTGATTTACGAGCTGCATGCGTGGCTCGTTATCACACTGGGCTGGGTATTCCTTCCGTTCTATCTGCGCAGTGGCGTGTTCACGATGCCCGAGTTTCTCGAACGCAGGTTCAGCACAGGAACCCGCTGGTTCCTCAGTATTTTTTCATTGATCGCCTATGTGCTCACGAAAGTTTCCGTCACCGTGTATGCGGGCGGGATCGTCATCGCATCGATATTTGGAATCCCTTTTCTCCAGAGCGCGCTGATTACCGTAGTCCTGACCGGAATCTACACGGTCTTGGGTGGGATGCGTGCGGTTGTATATACCGAAGCATTACAAACCATCGTGCTGGTCCTTGGCGCGGCAACCCTCACATTTGTTGGCCTGGATGCCGTTGGAGGCTGGAGCGGAATGAAGGAGGCGCTCGAACCGGGATATCTCAACATGTGGCGGCCGGCTTCTGACCCCGACTTTCCATGGCCCAGCCTGGTCATCACCAGCTCGATTGTTGGGATGTGGTACTGGTGCACGGACCAGTACATCGTGCAACGTGTGCTTGCTGCACGCAATATCCAGCAGGGGCGTCGAGGAACGATTTTCGGCGGATTTCTTAAACTGACACCCGTATTCCTTTTTTTGATACCCGGCGTTGTCGCCCTTGCCCTTAAGAACAAAGGCGAGCTGCACTGGGATTCACCGGACGAGGCGTTTGCAACACTGCTGATGAACAAGATGCCCGCAGGCTTGCGTGGCCTGGTGGCGGCAGGGTTGCTTGCCGCGCTGATGAGTTCGCTGGCATCCATTTTCAATTCGTGTTCGACCTTGTTTACAGTCGATATATATAAAAAGCTTTATCCCGACACGCCCGAAGCGAAGCTTGTTCGCGTAGGCCGCGTAGCCACCGCCATCATCGTCGTGCTCGGCATCGCGTGGATCCCGATCATGGCGAATATTTCCGGTGTATTGTATGAATATCTGCAATCGGTTCAGGCTTACATCGCTCCCCCGATCACGGCGGTATTCCTGCTCGGCATCTTCCATAAGCGGATTAACAGCAAAGGCGCGATGGCCACACTCATGGTGGGACTGGTCGTGGCAATCCTGCGATTAAGCCTGGAGCTGGGCAAGAATTACCTGGAACCGGGCGGCTTGTGGCACACATTCGGAAGCATAAACTTCCTCACATTCGCTGCATGGTTCTTCCTGGCTTCGGTCATTATCTGTATCGTTGTGAGCCTGGTGACTCCCGCCCCGCGCGCGGAACAGGTCCAGGGTCTTACATTCGGTACGCTCACAGAAGCGCAAAAAAGCGCCAACCGCAACAGCTATAACGTGTGGGACATTGTCCTTTCGTTGCTGGTGCTGGCGGTGGTCGTCTACGTGATGATGAGCTTTACTGGCTAGTGCCATATTTGAAAAATTGTAACCGTATTGTGATATTCGTGCTGAACGTCACAATACAACATGCGTCTAAGTGCTTATAGAAATCATCAAAAGATCCTGGTAGCAGTCGATTGTATCATATTCGGTTTTGACGGGGCCCAGCTGAAGGCGCTCCTGATCAAACGTGGTTTCGAACCTGAAAAGGGGCGCTGGTCTCTCATGGGCGGATTTATCGGCCCCACTGAAAGCGCCGAGCAGGCGGCCAGCCGCGTGTTGTACCAGCTCACTGGCCTTCGAAACATTTACATGGAGCAACTCTATACGTTCAGCGACGTGAACCGCGACAGCGCCGGGCGGGTGATTTCGATCGCGTATTTTGCGCTGATCAATATCAAAGATTACAGCGAACAACTTCAGCTGGAGCATGAAGCCAGGTGGTTTCCGCTGAAACGCATACCCACACTGATCTTTGACCACAAAAAAATGGTCCTTAAAGCAAAACAACTGCTGCGTCAAAAAGTGGCCAACTATCCGATCGGATTCGAGTTGCTTCCGCAGAAGTTCACCCTGCCCCAGCTCCAAAGCCTGTACGAAGCCATTTATGAGACCGAGCTGGACAAGCGTAACTTTACTAAGAAAATGCTGTCTCTCGGGATATTGAACAAGCTGAACGAAAAGGAGAAGACCTCTTCCCGGAAAGGGGCGTTTTACTATGTTTTTGACAACGCCAAGTACAGCAAGCTGGAGTCCCAGGGCGTAAAATTTGTATAATTTTCGTGGACAAATAAGACCGCAGGCCATTCCCCTGCGGTTTTTTTTGCGTTTCCGCCGGGGAATCCAATTCGCGAAAAAAATAAGTGTACATTATACATTTTATTATAATAACTGTAATTTTATACAACGGCCGGGCCGGTCCGGCTGTCAACTAAAATCACCATTGCATGAAAACACGAAATTCCCTGGTATGGATTGCCTTCGTCCTGAGCCTTTCTCTACCATCCGCAGCCCAGACAAACACCGTCGTTGTGCACACCGGCGAACCCGGGCCGGTTATCAGTAAGCATATTTACGGACACTTCGCCGAACATCTTGGCAAATGCATCTACGGAGGATTCTATGTGGGTGAAAAGAACACCAGCGTGCCGCATATCAACGGCGTAAGAAAAGATGTGATCGAAGCCCTGAAGAAGCTCAAGATTCCTAACCTGCGCTGGCCCGGTGGCTGCTTTGCCGATACCTATCATTGGAAAGACGGAATCGGCCCGAAAGACAAACGGCCATCCATCGTGAACACGTGGTGGGGCGGTGTGACCGAAGACAACAGCTTCGGCACGCATGATTTCCTGAACATGTGCGAACTGATCGGTACCGAACCGTACCTCGCCGCCAATGTAGGCAGCGGCACCGTGCAGGATCTGGTGGACTGGGTACAATATGTGAACTTCAATGGGTCAAGCCCCATGTCAAACCTGCGCGTGCAAAACGGCCGCGCCAAGCCGTGGAATGTGTCGTTTTGGGGCGTGGGCAACGAAGCATGGGGCTGCGGTGGCAACATGAGACCTGAATATTATGCGAACATCTATCGCCAATATGCGACGTTCATGACCGACTGGTCGAACTCCGGAAAATTGTTCCGGATCGCATCCGGCGCCAATGGTGGCGATTACAACTGGACCGAAGTGCTCATGCGCGACATCCCACTGAACATGATGGAAGGTATCGCATTGCATCACTACTCGGTCATTGACTGGAACAACAAAGGGCCCGCCACCGGGTTCAGCGAAGAGCAGTATTTCCAGACAATGAAAAGCGCCCTGCGCATGGAGGAACTTGTAACCAGGCACTCCACCATTATGGATAAATATGATCCCGCCCGCCGTGTTGCGCTGATCGTTGACGAATGGGGAGGCTGGTATAATGTGGAGCCTGGCACCAATCCGGGTTTTCTTTACCAGCAAAACAGCATGCGCGATGCCATGATCGCTGGTATTACATTGAACATTTTTAACAACCACGCCGAGCGCGTCCGTGGCGCAAATCTCGCCCAAACAGTCAACGTCCTTCAGGCCGTCCTCCTGACCAATGAAGAAAAAATGATACTCACGCCCACTTACCACGTGATGGAGATGTATAATGTGCACCAGGATGCTAAAATGCTTCCGGTGATCGTGCAGTCAAACGATTTTGTGTTCAACAACCAGAAGCTCCCCGCTGTCTCAGCCTCCGCTTCGGTCGACAGCAATTCCGTTACACACATTTCGTTGGTCAATATCGACCCGAAAAACGCGCAACCCGTATCCCTCACGGTTGACGGAAACAAATTCAAAACTGTATCCGGACGCATTCTTACTTCCGGCTCTATCCAGGACCACAACACGTTTGAAAATCCGGAAAAGGTAAAGCCGGCCGTCTTTAAAGACGCTCAGCTGAATGGCGACAAACTCATTGTAAAACTGCCACCTTTTTCCGTTGTAGTGCTCGACCTGAAATGATGCCGCGTTGGAATCAAGCATCGGCCCCCTTTGAGGCATCCCTGCAGCCGTACATCGATCGCTGAAACAAGGACAGACGAAAAAGTTTCCGAAGCCATTTAAGGCACAAGGGTTTTCGTATTTGCGTGTAGATGTACCGTTGTTATGTTTTACTCTGGCCTCGTTAGCCCGAACAGCGGTCGCTTTCGCCGCGGGCAACGACTCTTTTTCACCATGCAGCTGTGAATTCTTTTTATCGGCAAATAATTCAACATATCGTGCAATGGCTATGTTTCGGCCGCCCCATGTGTTCTGATGAAATTTTTCTCCTTGTTTTACATAACCGAGAGACACTGAACGGAAAAGTGAGGCATTTCATTCCTGTTTTATACGTCGTGACCGCATGCGAAACGGCCGATACAGAAAGAGAAACACCAGCAATACCCCGCAAGTTATGTATTCCAGCCAGCGTGAAATGGGCCGCGGAACACTCAGGGCGTAAACCGTGTTAACAGGTTCGACAATTAGCCTGAAGGGAAATACCTGATGCGAATACTGAACTATCTTATCATTTGTGCCGGCGTTATTTTATTCTTCGCTTGCAGTGACGAAGAAAATCCGGGCGAAAAGTCCGAAGATGATTGCCTCGTCAAAAAATCGGATATCAGCGGCCAGGTCATAGAAGAACAGTATATCATCAGTTTGCCACCGACCGACGCCGGCGGCCGCGCGGCATCGATCGAAGCGATCCTGGAAGAAACGGAAGCCACAGGCGCAAAAATCATCGAAAGCTTTGAAGGAGAATATAATTATCACGTGGTGCAACTGCCGGCCAGTGCGGCCATCCGAATCAAATCGGAAGGAAGAATACGCGCGATCGAGCCCGACAGAATAATTTCGGCTTGCGGGTGTTTTTCCGTAGCAGAACCCCGAAGCATAACCTGGAATGTTGAAAAAGTCGGATACGGCGACGGCACCGGGAAAACCGCGTGGGTCATCGATACCGGCCTTGACTCCGGCCACCCCGATCTCAAAGTCGACCGTACGCGCAGCCGCTCCTTTCTTTCGGGCAATGCGAGCTTCGAAGATGATAACGGCCACGGGACCCATATCGGCGGCATCATAGGAGCCTTGAACAATTCAATCGGAACCCTCGGGGTGGCGTCCGGGGCGAACCTTGTAGCTCTGAAGGTGCTCGATAAGAATGGCGACGGGAAGCTCTCTGCCTTGCTGAATGCATTGACCTATATCAGGAACCAGGCGAAAGCAGGCGATGTCGTAAACATCAGCATTGGTTTTCCGGAGGTGTCGGCGACACTCGAACATGAAATTCAGGCGATTGCCGGTCGTGGAGTTTACTTTACTCTGGCCGCCGGCAACGAGGGCAAATCAGCTAACGAATTTTCTCCTGCCCGCACAGCCGGGAAAAATATTTACACGGTGTCGGCCGTCGACAGCCTGAACCGGTTCGCTGCATTCTCGAACTACGGAAATGATGTGATCGATTTTGCTGCACCCGGTGTGAGCGTGCTGTCCACCTATACGGATGGGCGTTACGCGACCTTGTCGGGCACGTCCATGGCTGCCCCCCATGTGGCTGGTTTGCTTCTGGCTGGTGACGGCAAGATCCGTACGGTTGGGTCGGCGGCGAATGATCCGGATGGGGTCGGCGACCCCCTTGCACACCTTTAAGAGGCGATATCGGGCAGCTCGTTGGTTAGCTGAATCTGGCCCGCGCTCATAGCCGGGCTTTGGACGATCTTGCTTCCATGCACCTCCGTAACGATCGTATCGTGGGCAAAGCCGCAGGCCGTCCGGACCTCGGACATTAAACGCTGAGCATCATCGGCCGGCAAAACAATATACAGCGGCCGTTCTCCCCTGTGCTCCCGCTGGTAGCTTTTGATTTGCGCTTCGATTTCTGGCAAAATGTTACCGGCCATGGCTTAAAAATTTGGTGTAAACTCTCGACAAATCTGAACGTGGCCTATGCAAATAGACCTTCGCTCAGGACGAGACTCCCCCCATCCACTTTCGCCGACGTCCGCAGCACGGATGGTTTCACAATAACCGGGATCCGATTTTCGTAAAGCAGGTGTTTAATGTCGTTTTCCCAGTCTTCCGCGCGAAAGCGGTAGACAATGCGGCCTGGTTCATGTTGCCCATTTTCTACAGGACCGTGATCGATGGAAAATTGGTTCAGAGCCACATGAAGGTTGGATCTGTGATGAAGCAGATACGCTTCCCAAAGCTTGATTTCAATAACTTCCTGTGCATCGGAAATTATTCCTACCGGGGTACCAGCAATAAATTGCATATGATGATTTTGATTAGGTGGATAAAAACCAGGATGGTTAAAAATTTATGCCCGCTTCGTCCTGCCGCTTCTTTCGGGAACCGGCCTTGACTGTTCCTTCAAAAAAAGACGGATGAACGGGCGGTGTTTGCTACGAAAAGTACCCATTCGCTTGCATCGACTGGCATTTCAAAAGCGCCGATACGCTACCCGTAATAGATCTTTCGGCGAATACTACTCCCGGTTATCTCTGTTCGGATGCGGCTGTACAGCTGCCGGCAATTCATTTACTGAGGTTTAATTTTACAACGATGTAACCACACGTCCGGCCATGCGTGACGGTAATTTTCGTGTAATGGCTGGCATTAGTTTTTATTGCTGCCAAGGCAAATTTGTTTAGCATATTTATGAAATCCAGTGTTGTACTCTCTGTGCTTTTACTCATTGCATCTTTTGGTTGTGAGGAAAAAGAGAAGGTAATTGAAGTAGTTGATGAAGTGCCCAAAGATGTCTTTCACATTGACCTTTGCGAAACACTGAATGCTACTGTGATGTCCATGTTAGCTGAGTCAGACAACAATCGGGAAAAGTATCCCGACTTGTTTGCCAACAGCGTTCCTACAGAAATTGTGCTTACGAAAGAAGCCGATGTCTATGTGTCTTTTATTACGGAATCGGCTTCGCTTCCCAGCACGCTTGCATTTTATACATACAGCGGCTCCGCGCCTTCCACGTCGGGTGACGTCGACAAGAAGATCGCATTTCCGCACGTGTCAAATGCTGTGTTGAATTCAGGAGACAGCCGCAAGATCGGCCGCTTTCCCGCCGGCACCCGGATCGGATTCTTTCTTGTAATCGGCGCCTATCACGACAACACCGTCAATTGGGAGAAACCCAGCCTGTGGACCAACAGCGCCTGGAACGACGGTGGGACCCGTCAGCATCTGATCTTCAATGAGACCCAGTGCAACAATATCGTTATGGCTTTCGAGGACAAAAATGTAACGTCGACGTCTGACAATGACTACAACGATGTTGTGTTTCTGATTTCCGACAACAGCAGCGCGCACGCTTCCAGCTCCTTCGAGCTGAATTCAGTGCCCTCGATGTAAGCGGCAAGAATTTTAGAAAAAAAGAAGCTGCCGATAACAGCTTCTTTTTTTTATTGTGTCTTCGGATACCTACGGCGTTGCTCCTGTTGAATTTCACCATAAAACTCGAACGCAACAGCGGCCAGCTTTTCGCCGTCGCCAGGATCGTCCAATCGGCTACAGTATTTCTCAAGGGCCTCTTGATACCAGTCGAACACGTCATCGGGGCGGCTTTCGAAACCCGAAAGATCCAGTATGAGCGTGGCAAAATCCAACGGTGAAAGACCCGGGTCGAATCCGATTTTCTCCAATTGGTTGGTCAAGCAGGTATTCTTTAATTCAGCTTTGATCAGGTAAAGCGTCAATGCAGCCCGGGCCGGCAATTTCGTTGATCCAAGGCTGTCAGGTAAATCGATTTCCATCACGAGTCGCTCAAAGTTGGCCAAATGCGTCAGCGTAAGTTGTCAAACCGAAGAGAATGCGATCCCTTCGACTACCGGTTGCCAGTCCATCAGATCATGGTGTCCGTTCACTGCGTGTGTAACTTTCTCCACAACCTTTCAGTTCCTCTGTAAATCTATAGCGAGAACCCATCAAAATCCAGTGCCAGGACGCGGGATTAATTCTTGAAGAGAGGTTCGAAATGTTTCAGCAATGACCAAGTTAGGTACCTACCTTGCAAGCCGATCAGTCAACAAAAGTGAGATTGCACGAAAGACTGGTCTAAGCAATCCACGGTTAAGTGAGCTCACGATCAACCCGAAAGCGAAGCTCCGTGCAGATGAACTCTATCTGATCGCTCTCGCCATCGGTGTGGACCCGTGCGACCTCCTTAAATCAATCTACAGTGATATCCGCCTGCGCGGAGTGCATCTGGCAACAAATAAATAGGCTATTTCTTTTCGGCGGGAAGCTGACGGAAGAATTCTTCAATCGTAAGTTTGTGAATCGACACGATCCGGTAAAGACTCCGGATTGTTAGGTTGGCTTTTCCTTTTTCGATGCGCCAGTATTGTACTCGCGGTAAGTCATAATCATAGGCAAAATCCTCATGACTGCTGTAACCTTTTTCCTTCCGTAAGTCCGTCAGGCGCGAACCGATCCGTTCAAGTGTTTGTTTGAAAATCTCTTCTTTCACAAAGTTTAAAATTGTTGACAAATCCGCCGATTTGTTACACCATATAATAATACCTCTTTTAAGATAAGGACGCTATCTGGAGGCAACCCATTGATAAGCTGCCAATGGTAATATTAAATTCATGCCGCTGCCAATGACCGCCGACGCGACTTCGTTGGTTGTACATTTTAATCGGCTGCCGTTTCACCGGTACAGTTTTTATTTCAGCGTATGATACCATGTTGGAACAGCAACTCATTAATGCTTTCATGAAACTCGCGGCCAAGGCCGGAGCCGGTTCAATCATCCGGGACCTTCTGCGCAGCGTGGATGAAAACGGTAACCCGAAGTCCTGGACACCGGCGGAGATGGAACACGCCATCAATTTTCTCAATGAAAAGGTGGAAAACTTCGGCCATCAGGATGCCATCGTTGTGATCAAAACACTCATTCGAAAATTCAACATCGACGCAGCTTCTCTCGGCGTCGATCAGGACGAATTCCTGGAATCCGACGAACTGTCGGGCGTTCAAGGCCTTCAGTAAATGATACGGTCGGTGCCAGTCTTGACGCTGCTTTTGGCACAAGCTTTTAAACTCCGATCACTATGAGGATCCTTACCGCAGAAAACAAATTAGAAGCACATTCATTCTATAAGGACGCGATCCTTATGCTCCAGGAGACCGGATCGGACTTCATGCTCGGCGGCGCATTCGCAACATTTCACTATACCGGGGTGTACCGAAACACCAAAGATCTTGACGTCTTCTGCAAAGCCTCGGAGTACCCCACGATCCTGAAACATTTTGCCAGTAAGGGATACGTGACCGAGCTGACCGACGTACGGTGGCTCGCCAAAATATTCAAAGGTGACTATTTTATCGACATCATCTTCGATTCTGTCAATCACATCTGCACGGTCGACGATTCATGGTATGAACATGCGACCATCGGTGATTTTGAAGGAATCCCCGTTAAAATGGTACCGGCCGAAGAGCTTGTATGGTGCAAAACGTACGTTCAGAATCGCGAACGTTTCGACGGCGCAGACATCAATCACCTTCTGCTGCGTTACGGCAAAAAGCTTGATTGGCATCGTCTGATGAAGAGACTGGAACATCATTGGCAATTATTCCTGGCAAAAATACTCACGTTCCAGTTTGTGTATCCCGCTGATTACCGTGACATCATCCCCAAATGGGTATTCGATGAGCTGATGAAACGCGCCCATGAGCAATACGAGCTTCCGCAATCTCTGGAAAGAGTGTGCCGCGGGCCGATCATCGACAATACGCAGTACAGTATTGACATCAAGGAATGGGATTACAAATCAATAACCATCAAGAGCGTCTAGTATGCCAGATGAGCAAAAAAAAACCCGCATTGCCGCGGTGGGAGATATTCACATCCGCGAGAATGACAAAGGTAAATGGGCCGAATATTTCAAAGAAGTTTCCAAGCAAGCAGACGTACTGGTCATCTGTGGAGACCTTACAGATACCGGTGATGAAGGGGAGGCATATGTCCTGGCCGAGGAATTACGTGCGTGCAGTGTTCCCGTTGTGGCGGTGCTCGGCAACCATGATTTCGAAAAAGGCAGGCACAAGCTTATCCGGCAGATCGTTCAGAAAGAAAATATTCACATCCTCGACGGCGAAGCCGTGGCCATCGGCGACGTGGGGTTCGCCGGCGTGAAGGGGTTTGGCGGTGGCTTCGACAAACACATGCTCTCAATGTTCGGAGAAGGTGCAATGAAAGCCTTTGTCCAGGAAGCAGTCGATGAAGCCCTTAGGCTCGACCGCGCCCTCGCTCGCCTTGACGCGGAATACGAATGCACAAAAAAAATTGCAATCCTGCATTATTCGCCGATCAAAGATACGGTAATCGGGGAACCTGAGGTCATTTACCCTTTCCTCGGTTCGTCCAGACTTGCCGAACCGCTGAACCGAAGGCAGGTGCTGGCCGCCTTCCATGGCCACGCGCATGTGGGAACCCTGGAAGGCAAAACCAGCAGCGGCGTGCGGGTGTTTAACGTATCAAAGCCGATCCTTTTGAAGGCGGGCTACAAATGTCCATTTTACGTTTTTGAGGCCTAAGCCGGCGTGCAGACCCATTAGATAGGCCGCAGGTTGCCACCTGGGCAATAATTCTTCGAATTGGCCGGTTTTCTTACAATTCACCATAAATTAAACGGCAGTTTATCAATTTTACCGCGCGCCAACTAACTTTATATTCGTACCTGACAGCCTTGTCAGCCAGTATGCTGGCGGAAAAGTATGACCTGCTAAACTAAAATGTCAGAAAAAAAAATAGGCAACCTCTGGATAATCGACGACGACCCAATGGCCTCGTTTTATATTAAGCGTCTTGCTGA
>DASPNN010000042.1:0-3041 GCA_035626495.1 Chryseosolibacter sp. | reverse complement strand
TGAAGCCACTCGAGCCGGCTGACGAAGGGACTGACCGGTGGGCGGTTGAAAACGGATTTGTGTCAATCACACCCTTGAGGCTTGACCTCACGGATGAAAGTGCCTTACGGCGGACGCTTGAAACCCAACCGGCATCACATCCGGTTCATTAATCATTTCTCCGATCAGGATAGCGGTTTCTTGGGCGGGAGGTCGAAAGCCACAGCCTCGTGATCCAGCATGCCCTTGTGCGATCCGTCGCAAAATGGCTTGTTAGCCGACCGGCCGCACCGGCATAACGAAACAACGGATCTGCCGCCAAGTCCATAGATCTTTCCGTTCTGGTCTACGATTTCAAATTCACCCTCTACTCGGAGTGAGCCGTTGCTATTGACGGTGATTTTGGTAGTGCTCATGGTTCGTGTTTTTTATTGCCGCAATTGATTTTTTTATCGGCGGGTTGAGTAGTAATATTGGGCAAATGTACATTACCTACATCATAATTGCGATCACGTCCGGCGTAAGTCTGTATGCGCTGAAAAATCAAGACCTGCTGGCAAAGCTGCTGATGAATCCTTATGTCGCGCAAAAGCGCAACGAATACCACCGCTTCATTACCTCCGGATTTGTCCATTTGGACCATGCGCACCTGATATTTAACATGATCTCACTCTACTTTTTTGGGGTCGCCGTGGAGGTGGTATTTGGAGCTTATTTCGGTGAGCTGGGAAACGTCTATTTCATTTTGCTGTATCTGTTGGGGATCATCGCTTCCGACATACCGAGCTATTTGAAAAACAAGAATAATCCGAGGTACAATTCGCTGGGAGCTTCTGGCGGAGTGGCTGCCGTCATCTTCGCCTTCATAATTTTCCGTCCCCTCGATGATATTTATTTGTATTTTGCAATGCCGGTGCCGGGATTTATACTTGGGACCTTGTATATAATTTTTTCCTGGTACCAGGGACGCAAATCGAACGATAATATCAACCATGACGCGCACTTATACGGGGCGTTGTTCGGTTTACTTTTTTGCATAGTTATCTACCCTGCGTCTGTGGTTAATTTTTTCGATCAAATCAGAAACTGGAAAGTATTTAGTTAAATCAATCCCACTCATGTTGTCTTCTACGCTTGGTCGTTTAAGGGTCACTGGATTCCTCGAAGGAATTTCGTTCTTACTCTTGCTGTTCATCGCAATGCCGCTCAAATACATGTTGGATTTCCCACAGGCTGTTCGCGTTATCGGAATGGCGCACGGGATCCTGTTTATTGCATTCGTCGCGCTGAGCGCTTATGCAACCATCTCGTACCGCTGGCCTGTCAGAATCATGTTTTTGCTTTGGCTTTCAAGCTTGATCCCTTTCGGGACTTTTTTGGCCGATTACAAGCTTTTGCGCAACGCGCGGGTGTAAGTCTCCAAAATACAAAAGGGTTGCAGTTTCTTCACCTGCAACCCTTCCCCTTGTCCTTTGATTTTATTGCAATAAAATCACAGCAGCTTTTGTTAAAATATAATGCCAGCGTCAGCGGACGTCATTCAAGGGTATTGTCCGGTTTGCCGGCCTCAAAGCAAGATCATTAACGTCCACATTGTACTTCGCAATGAGGGAAGTTATGATCGCAACCGCTTCATCCTTTCCGAAGTATTCGTTCATATAGCGAACATGCTCCACAGCTTCGGCAATCTCGTCGGGGGTCCACTTGTCGTGTTCGCCATCCTGGTTGACGTCTTTTTGGAAATTACCCACAAACGTTTCACCGCCGGCCTTACAAAGGAGTTTGATGAGTTCGTTGACAAGAGCATGTTCCATATTCTCCTCCCGGTGACGTTGCCTTCAATTATGACGCTAGAATTTGATCCGCTCCAGCAACTCGTCTATCTGGATATTGTACCGTTCCATCAGGGCCTTCACCTGTGCGATTGCCTCGCTTTTGTCATACTTGGCGTTGATTGCTTTCAGGTTGATAAGAATCGCCTCGACATCCTGGGCGTCGGTCTCTGTCTCCGTGATCACAGGGGCAAAAGCCGCGACGGCTGTCTTATCCAGTAATAAAGTCATTTCCTGGATAATTTCGTGTTGTAAATTGCTGGCTTCCATAGTTGGGTAAACCGGAAAAATACCATGCCTGTCATTTGCATAGCCCGGCGTAGAAAAAAACAATTCGCATAATTTTTTTCCCGGAACATTAAAAACTCACGACGATGAAAAACGACTATATCGCAAGACAGACTGTCGACGTCAACGCACCGCCCGAAGTGGTCTGGAAAGCGCTCACGGACCCCGACCTTATTCGCCAATACCTCTTCGGCACACAAACCATCACAGACTGGAAGGTCGGCAGCCCCATCCGGTGGAAGGGCGAATGGCAAGGAATGCAATATGAAGACAAAGGGAGGATTCTGGAAATTGAACCCGCGAAATTGCTCCGATACACCTACTGGAGTTCGCTGTCGGGCAAGGAAGATAAACCGGAAAACTACAAGAAAGTGAGCTTCGAGCTTTATGGTGAAAACGGCTGACAAGGATGACTCTCACACAGGACGGCAACAGCACCGAAGAGAGTAAGAAACACGCCGAGCAGAATTGGTCGATCGTACTGCAGGGTCTGAAAAGAATCGTTGAGAAAAAATAATCCGCCACGCGTCCCGAAAGTTTGCTGGCAATATTGCGTTAACGATTTCTTCATCGCAATCGCGTGAGCTTTTTGACCGAACACGAATACGTTCATGATTGCAGATGTTACGTGATTTTGTAACAACTCCTGCGTATCCTTATAAAAACAATAGCGCACACGATGCGTTTCGCCCTCAGGAAAAAAGCACCCATTCCCAACATAAAATTGCTCTGCTCGAGCAGCGACTAAAAGTGTCAACCGATTTATTGCAACAAATCTCTACCGGCAACGGGATGTGACTGTCTCAAAAAACGCGGCCGACGACGGTGAGATAATGAGCTGATGCTTGCGTGCATCCAGGTGAGCGAGCAAACGACCCGGAATCGCAGGATCTGCGGCCCGCCTAAAAAAAACACACGAACAGACGTCGCGTAATCCGTTCG
>DASPNN010000041.1:0-3760 GCA_035626495.1 Chryseosolibacter sp. | reverse complement strand
TACATTACGGCAAAAATTTATAATCTATGAAGTGGTTTCTTTTAACGTTTTTTCTCTCAGGCTTTTCCCAAGTGCTGATGGCTCAGGAGTATAAGCAATTCAGGGTCCTGATCGGGACAGGTTTCGCAACGGGAAGCGGTTATACGTCCCTGGGTATTTTTGGCACGCTGGAGCCGGCGTATCGCGTTTCTGATCGTATTTTAACCGGTTTTCGTACCGAGATTGCCGGCATAGCGCGGGGTGGCCTCGAGGGTTTCAAAGTGGATGTGGATGTTTCCCGCGTCAGCTCTACAACTGTGAACGGGGTATATTACTTTGGCAACGATTTCGTCCGGCCGTTTGCAGGTTTCGGTGCTGGCTATTACTGGCTATCGGCCATCGAATACAGCCTGGCTGCCGGCGGCCCGGAAGAGTCGACTGGCAAAGACAGAAAATTTGGGATCTATCCGCGACTTGGCGTGGAGTTCGGTCATTTGTCGCTTTCGATCGATTATAACATTGTTCCTAAGACCGAGACGTCAGAGGGGGCAGAATTTCGCAATTCATACCTGGCTTTCCGACTGGGTGTTTTCTTCGGAGGCGGCAGGATAAAGGGTCAATGACTCCCGGAATCTGCGGCTGAAGGGACGACCTGACTGCGCGTTGGTCGTTCGCCTGACTTCCAGGAAAATCCTTTCAGGGTAAGCTCGTCCTTTTTGATTTCATGGGGCGGGATGAATCTACCTTCCGGTTTCACATAGAAGCTGAGGGTATGAACGCGACCCTGGCGGAAACGGATTGTGATGCTGCTGCAAAGGATTTTGTTCACACCCATGAGCAGCTTGGTCTTGTCGTCGAGCAAATAATAGAGGCTTTCACCGTTGCCTTCGACAAACACGCGACTAAGCTTGCTCTCCCGGAGATCGGCCGTCATTTTTCGCCCGCGGATCTGGTTAAAATTTCCGAGTGTGTCCATTGAGACGACGAACGCATTCGTGATCATATAGATCCTGCTTACGGTGTTGTTACGGACAATCATGCGAATCGAATCCGCTGTGAGTTGGTTTCCCGCCGACCACAGCACTGGTTGATTATAGAAATAGATGGTGGAATCGGACCACCTGTATTCCAGTGAGTCCGCTTTGCCCTGCAAGTCGCTTTTGAAGATTCGCACGTTGTGAAACGCCAGCAGACGACGTTGCGTGCTGTCGGCGTTGTTGATCGACGTCAGCGTATCGGCGCGGATAAAAAGAGTATCGGTATCTGTGACCTTCGCGATGTACGCGTTGTTGTAGATCTTGGTGACCCCGATGTTCTTGTAGTAATCCGATGCCTGCCCGTAAATGATCAGGTCTTCCCGCTTGTGTCGCATGACGACGTTACCCCGGACCTTCGCAATGTTCCTTGCCGCGTCGACATCATAGCGGTCTCCCGTTACGACATACTCTTCGGTCTCTGCCGTACCTTCCTTAAACACCGACACTTTCGTTGTCGTATGGTGAACGCCACTTTCGTATACAAAGGTGCTGCTGTCTTTGTCGACAACGGTGGTCCTGGAGACAAAGTGGATTATCTTCGTGCTGGAATTGTAGCGCAAGCTATCGGCATACATCGTATGGTCGGGATTGACAACCTTGACGTTTTGCTTGAAAGAGGCGATGTTGTTTGCAAGATTGTAATAACCCTTTCGGCTTGTCAGGACATTTGCGCTGTCGACCAGTTTCCCCCCATCGAAATAATAAGCGATGTTGGATCCGCGAAGGAAGTCGAGATTGTCGGTGTATAAGGTCGCGGTGCCGAGCTTTGTAAACACAACATTCCCGCGCAATTTGGCCTGTCTCTTATTGCCGTCGTATTCGAGGCGCCGGCCGGTGATCGTGACCGAATCGCCCTCGGTGATCCGGATCTTGCCGAAAGCGTTCAGTGAATTCTTTTTCTTGAAAATGTGAGCCGAATCGCAATAGATCGTTGTCTTGTTCTGGGTGAACACCACGTCACCGATCGCGCGCTCGAACCTGTCGCCGTTTGGTAAACGGCCGGACTTGGCGACATCGGCGGACTTCAGCCTGACTTTCTTTTGCGCCCAAACGGGGGCCACCAACAGGGTAAGCAGTGTGATTGTGATCAGCGTTCTGAGGTGTCCCGTCAAATGCATTAAGTTGTTAAGTTGTAAATTTCGGCGTGGTAGAGCAATTTTTGAACCATATCCGCCGCCATCGGCTTTGCAAAACTACTGATAAAATTCTTCTTGCGGTAAGCGGAGGGGTCGATTCTATGGTGATGTTGCATTTGTTTCGGCAGGCGGGCTACCGTGTGGGCGTTGCCCATTGTAATTTTCAGTTGCGAGGCTGGGAATCGGACGCGGATGAAGCGCTGGTCAGAGACGTTTGTAAGACGGCCGCTCTGCCACCCCACATTGTGCGCTTTGAGACAGAACGACTTTCTGCCGAACAGGGGACTTCCATCCAGGTCGCCGCAAGAAACCTGCGATACGATTTTTTTCAGCGCATCGCCGACGAGCATGGCTACCAGTATATTGCCACGGCACACCATGTCAACGACAGCCTGGAAACGATCGTGTTGAACATCGTCCGCGGGACAGGCCTGGATGGTCTTGGTGGAATCCCGGTAAAATCCGGGCGCGTTATTCGCCCGATGTTGTTTACAAATCACGCGCGCATTCGCGCCTATGCAGCCGAGCAGGAGTTGCAGTGGAGAGAGGATTCGAGCAATGCCACAGACGACTACAACCGAAATTTTATTCGACACCTGGTCATCCCACTTCTTAAGGAACTCAACCCTTCGGTGGATGACACGTTTGCGTCAACCATTGAAAGGATCACCGGAGGCATCGCGCTGGCAAAAAAGGCCCTGAATCAGATTCGCGCCGAGATCGTTTCGGAGCGAGACGAAAAGCTTTACATCGATCGTCAGAAATTGTCTGAGGCTGGGAACGCTGCGGTAACCTTATGGGAACTTCTGAAGGGTTATGGTTTCAATTTCGAGCAATGCAAGCTCATGACAGAGGATCATCAACCTGGAAAAAAATTCATTGCAGCCGATTACAGGATCATACTCGACCGTCAAACGTTGATCCTTGAAAAGGTCACTTCCGAACAATTCGCTGATGTAGAAGTGGGAAGGGATGACTTGTTTGCTGCCAACGGGCGTCGTAAACTGCTATTTCACGAGCATGGCATCGACGATTTTAAATTAAAGATGGACGCACGTGTCGCGCAGCTTGACGCGGACAAGATCGTTTTCCCGCTTGTATGGCGGCGCTGGAAACCCGGTGACGCCATCGTCCCACTGGGTATGAACAACCCGAAAAAAATCAGCGACCTCCTCATCGACCTTAAATACTCAGTTCCTGACAAGGAAAATGTTACGGTCCTGCAGTCTGGCGCCGAAATTGTCTGGGTGGTCGGAATCCGTATCCACGATCACTACAAGATTTCCGACCGCACCAAACGTGTCCTGGTCATCGAGGTCGACTGATCTTATTTTTGAAAATGTTTTCAAAATCAGCGCTTATTGATAAATTCACGCCCGGTTTCGGCCGACCGTTCCCCCGGCTTCATGAGTAAACATCAGCAATTGTTGTGTTGTCATGTATATGAGGTGATTTACGTTCGAATTACAACCCTAAATCCATAAAAATATGAAAGTAACCGTTGTTGGTGCTGGTAACGTAGGTGCAACGTGCGCCGATGTTCTGGCTTACCGGGAGATCGCTAATGAGATCGTCTTAGTGGATATCAAAGAGGGCCTGGCGGAAGGT
>DASPNN010000040.1:0-4752 GCA_035626495.1 Chryseosolibacter sp. | reverse complement strand
ACACATTTTTTCACTCGGAGTTTGAAGGGGGCCGGCATGAGCGCCGGGTCAATAAAATCAGTTGCTGAGCTTCAATCTTTCATACACAATTCCCTTCCGTGTATACCGTGCTCTGAGTTCGGGAATTCTTTCCAGAAAAGGTTTCATCAAGTTTTGTTTATCGATGATATGGTCCGGGGGATCGTTTTGAAATGCCTCGTATACTTCCGTAACTGACTCGTAATAGTCCGGGTTTTCAAACACAACCCGCGATTGTCTCCAGTTGACAAAGGGCGTGGCCGGCGTGTTCTGCAGGTAATATCCGACTTCGTCTCCGAGTACAAGTATTTTCTTTCCGCGCACGGCAGCCTCCGCCGGTGCAGTCACAAACAACCGCGAATAGTCAACGCCGCCGAGCTTCCCGTAACGCGCAAAATAGCTGATGGAGACAATGCCCACAAGCAACAGAAACGTGTTCATTTCGGCAAATTTCCTGCGACGGATAAGGAGAAGAAAGTTTGTAAACAGAAACGTCAACGGAGGGATCAAAACGATGAGTGTCTGTGGCCGGATGTCCCTGCAAAAGAGAAAGTAGATGAAGCAGAAGCCGATCCAGAGAAAAATTGTCTGCAGGAGTTGCGACTGATATTTGCTGAAGCGGGCTAGCCTGTTCAGCATAACGATCGATACCACGAGGTAAAATATTCCGACAGACGAGAGAATGACGATGCCCTTCGTTGAAACCAGGAATTCTTTATCAAAGGCCAGGCCTGAGGCATAGTAGTGGTACCAGATCTTGTCGGCCGAATCCTGGAGATAGTGAAGACTGAGCACAAATAAGTGCGGAAGCAAAAACCCAAAGATCAGTAAGAAGAACTTGCGTGCATCCGTTCTGGCAAACAGAAAAAGAATGATCATCACTCCGAACAGGAATACCACATACGGTAAATAGAAAAGCGATGCCAGACTGATGCATATACCGAGGTTAAATGTCGTTTCGTCGCGCGGCATGCGGAACTCTATCTCTTTGAAAAGGTTGTTCAGAGCAAAAAGCAGGAATGCCGACCCCAGAAGTTCATCAGACAGTGCGATGGTGTCGAATGAAAAGAAAAATAATGAGGAATAGATCAGCGAAGGGATGAATGTATTTTCATTGAACGCCTTCTTCGTAATAAAAATGATTCCCAGGTACGCGCTTTGCAGGAAGATCAGGATGAAGGCGAGGATGTGGCGTGCGAGCAACGAACGACCGAACAACAGATCCAGCAGACCATGAACCCATGCCGAAAGAGGACCCGTTGGGTCTGCGATCTGCGCATACATTTTGCTGCCACCGTGGATTTTTTCACCAACAAGGATGGACCGCAATTCCGGTAGCGTTACTGGCGCCGGGTCGAGAAACAACGGCAGGTAAATGGCAATGAGCAGAACCAAAAGTGCCACCAGCCTGTAAGGATCGTTTATTCGAAAATAGCGAAGCAATGCCAGGAATTTACTGCGCGAAAATATGTAAAGTTTAAAGCGGAATCTATTGTTTTTTAATATAGTTCATACTTCATTCGTAGTAAAGCAAGACGCGATGGCAGGCACCACCCGACAACAGAAATTCAGCCGGTTGATACAAAAGGAACTCAGTGATGTTTTCCAGCGCGACAAACGTGGGATCCTGGAGAACACCTTGATCACGATCGCTGATGTGAAGGTCAGTCCTGACTTGAGTGTGGCAAGCATCTATATCAGCATGATGCTGGTGAAGGATAAGCAAAAGGTTCTCGACAAGCTGAATGCGAACAAAAAGGAAATCCGCAAAGCGCTTGGCGAAAGAATCGGAAAGCAGGTTCGGATTGTTCCCGAAATCGTCTTTTACATTGACGAGACGGAGGAGAATGCTCATCGCATCGAGGAAATCATCAAGAATCTTAATATTCCGCCAGCGCCGAAGGAGGAATAGCTGCTTACACTAACCGTTAACGCATTGAATCTCCCCTTTTTCATAGCCAGCCGGTATCTGTTTTCCAGGCGGAAGAAAAATTTCATCAATGTAATCTCCTTTTTGTCAATGGCGGGAGTTGCCGTGACGACCGCGGCGTTGATTATTGTTTTGTCGGTGTTCAACGGACTTGAGACCTTACTGCAGTCGCTGAACAATTCATTTGACCCGGAGATCAAAGTTCAGGCAACGCGCGGGAAGTCGTTTGAAGCCTCGCCCGAGCTGATCCGGCGCATCGAATCGATCGAGGGCGTCGGCATCGTGACCGAGGTCATCGAGGACTATGCATACATCCGATACCGACAGGCGAATCAAATCGTCACGATCAAAGGCGTGAGCGACAACTTTATCGACCAACACCGAATACAAGGCAACATCGTAGAAGGGGAACTTAAGCTGCATGAGAACGGCATCAATTACGCGATCATCGGCCGGGGAATCCAGTTTACCCTGTCCATAGCGGTTACGGATCCGATGTTTCCGCTCGAGGTGTATTACATTAAGAACGTGAAACCTTCTGGCATACTGGATCCTTCACAATATTATTCCAAAGAGACCATTGTGCCTGGCGGCGCCTTTTCGATCGTCCAGGCATTCGACGATAATTATGTGCTGGTTCCACTCGAGTTTGCCAAAAATCTGCTGAGTTACGGCAATAAGCGCACCTCACTGGAAATCAAGACCGATGGCGCCAGTATCTTCGACGTCGAAGACCGGATCCAGGATTTGCTCGGACCGGACTTCAATGTGCTTAACAACGAAGAACAACATCAGGATCTTTATCGATTGCTGAAAATGGAAAAGCTGTTTGCGTTTCTTGCGCTGAGCTTATTGATGATAATCGGTTCGATCAATATATTTTTCACGCTGATGATGCTGGCGCTGGATAAGAAGAAAGATATTACAGTATTGTCATCGATGGGGGCGAGCGCGCAAGTTGTCAGGAATATATTTCTTGCTGAAGGGGTTTTGATCGCTGCGTCGGGCGCTTTTCTTGGAGCAATTCTCGGCGGGGTCTTGTGCTGGCTTCAGATCCGTTATGGTTTTATTTCCATGGGAATGGAGACTTCGGTCACCCAGGGATATCCCATCAAAGTCACTCCGATTGACTTCATTGCAACGCTCGCGGTAGTGGCCATTGTTACGATGGTTATCTCGATCCGTCCCGCTAAGCTTGCCGCACGCTTTGTCAATAACAATGAATTGCTGGGCAAGCAAGTCTGACATCCCGCACGCATTCAGCAATTGTTAAATAAAGCGTATGCCGGTCGAGGGAGGTCGGCTGACGCCCAACAAAAAGAAAGGCCGCCCGTTGAGGCAGCCTTTGGATATTGTAAAACAAAATTCGCTTAATAGTTCGAGCCGGCGCGGATCATTGCACAGCGGAAACCGATGGTCGCAGTTGCAGAATCCTGGTCGAGATATCTGCGAGTTCCTGGAGACATCCAGTAAGCGACGTCTTTCCATGAGCCGCCTTTATAGACGCGGGCGCGGTCTGTAACCAGCGAGGTAAATTGTTCAGGGTTCTTATCGACGTTATTGTAGCTCTTGGTGTCATCCAGGAAGCCATCGCGGCGAATCGGGTTGAGGTCATCGAAATCCTGGTAAGAAGTCGGGCGGTAAACATCCTGAACCCATTCACTGACGTTACCAGCCATGTTATACAACCCATAATCGTTCGGAGGATATTCGTAGATGTACGAAGTGATGAGCGCACCGTCGTTCAAACGACCGGCGATACCCGCGTAGTCACCACGGCCGCGCTTGAAGTTGGCAAGCATGAAACCCATTTGCTTTCCATAGGGGTTACGAACGGCGTGACCATCCCAGGGATAAACGCGCTGGTGTGTTTGCATCTCTTCAAGCCACTGCGTTCCGATGAGTGCCTGGGCAGCATATTCCCACTCAGCTTCTGTTGGCAGCCTGTAAGAGGGCACTACAATACCGGACTCAAGCGGAATGCGTCCGTCGCTTTCGGCATATTCTTCACCGGCATCCTGGGCGAGTTTAATATTCACAGCGCGGGTTCTCCATACTGCGTACTTGTTTGCCTGGTTCCAGGTGATACCAACAACCGGGAAGTAGCGGAAGCCCGGATAGCGGAAATAGTGCTCAACATAAGGGTCATTAAACGCAAGCTTCCCGACCCAGACGTTCGTGTCCGGCAGCGCAGCCTGGTACGCTTCCTGCGAGGAGTCCTTGGCCAGATAATGTACATATTCCAGCCAGTGAATATTTGCGATCTCAGTTTCGTCCATGTAGAATGACGCGACTGATATCGTTCGTTCAATGTTATCACGGTAGTTCATGACATCTTCCTCAAAAGAGCCCATCACCGCGCGACCACCCTCGATGAATCGCATGTTGGGTGCTTCCGGCTGGCCTTCGTAAGGGCTCACCATGAAACCGCCGGCATCCTCTTCGTTGTAAGCCAACCCTGTGGCTGTGCTCACCTGACCCGGATTAGAAGCAGTCGGACGCCCGCCGCCTCCACCGAATAATGAACATGCTGAAAGAGCTACTGAACCGCCCGCTACATACAAAAGAACTCTTAAGGAATACTTCATTTTAATTTTCAATTTAAAACAAATGCTAATATAGAGAGATAATCGCGTGTTTTCCAAGCTGGAACTTCTGAAATCCTCAATCTTTAGAAGCATCGGGATTGTCCAAAACCTTAACGCTGTGTAAGATTTTTCTATTGTGTTTCGCGATTGTTTTATCATGAGACTCAGCCTTCCCTTTTTGGGACGACGACATATGCGTGACGCGTCAAAAACCCA
>DASPNN010000039.1:0-5041 GCA_035626495.1 Chryseosolibacter sp. | reverse complement strand
ATCTGGACCATGACAAGAAATGCGACTACATTGCCAAGCTTGCCGAACAGGTCACAGTGCTGTCCGAAGTCGGATCCAAGGATGCCGACAAGATCATACCCCCATACATGTGGATTGAGCTGATGCAGAAGGAACTCGACGCGGGAGCCTGGAAGGTGATTGGCGAAGCACGCGAAGGTGGCAATGTCGGATTATTCCGCTCCACTGGCGAAGTGCGTTCCGGACTTGTTCAGGAGATACTCACAAAAATTCCGTTCGAAAAAATCATCTGGGAGGCGCCACAAAAAGCGCAGCAGGTGTGGTTTATCAAGCTGCTCGGATGCAACGTCAACTTGGGCAATATCGCTCCCGAAGAAGTGATCCCGCTTGAAACCATCCGACTCGGTCTTCGCGGTGACACCTTCCTGCATTTTCTTGGTATTGAAAAAAAGAAAAGCAATACCGCTCCTCCCTTCGAGGTAGATTAATATCCATCGCGTGAGACGGCTGAAGGATTACATTTTGATCTTTGCCAAAGGCTTGGGGATGGGAGCAACAGAAGTGGTGCATGGCGTTTCGGCAAGCACCGTTGCAGTCATCTTCGGCGTCTACCAGGAATTCCTTGAATCCATCGGCGCCATCGACCGCCAGGCCATCCGTTTGCTGCGCGAGAAAAAATTCTCCACGTTCTGGAACAAGATCAACGGCCCTTTCCTGTTAACGCTGATCGCGGGCATCATCACCGGACTCTTCCTGCTCACCGGTCTTGTCACTTATGTGCTGAAGAATCATTTTATCATGTTCAGCTCCTTTCTCTTTGGCGTGATCCTGATCTGCGGCCTTCTGATCGTGCGCAGGGTGCAGAAATGGAATTTGCTGGCTGTGCTGGCATTTATCGTGGGCATTGCACTAAATTATTCACTGGCATTGCTAACGCCCCTGGACACTCCCGATAACACCTTTCTTGCACTGATTGCCGGCTTTTTCGCGGGTTTTGCTATAACTATTCCCGGGCTGTCGAGTTCTTTTATCCTTTTGATGATTGGGAAATATCAACTGATCGTCACTAGCTTTAGCCAATCAAACGCCGTTACAGCCGGTGGCTTCCTGCTGGGCTGTGCCGTCGGCCTGTGGGTTGCAGCCCGGTTGATCAACGTGATGTTTTCACGGCACTTCGGCCCAACAGTCGCACTGATGGGCGGACTGACGCTCGGCGCCCTGAACAAATTGTGGCCGTGGCGAAATGTGTTTGAATATACAACCAGTAGCAGCGGGGACCAGATCCCGGCCTACGATGCGAGCATATTGCCATGGAATTATGTGGCTTTAACCGGCAGAGACCCTCAGGTCTTTTTGGCTATTTTAATGACGGCGCTTGGTGTATTTTTGGTCGTATTAATTGAAAAGATCGCCGCAGGACTTAAAACAAAAATCTGAACAATGGAAAAAGTATTCGGACTAATCGGCCAAACCGTTAGTCATTCATTCTCCAAGTCTTATTTCGACGAGAAATTCTTTCGCGAAGGCTTGAGAGATCATCACTACGAATTATTTCCCCTGACCAACATCCGGGAGATTGAGAATCTGATCAAGGACACCAAAGGCTTGACCGGGCTCAATGTGACCCTGCCCTATAAAGAGCAGGTGATCGCATTCCTGGATGAAGTCGATCCGGTCGCAGAGAAAATTGGCGCAGTCAACGTCATCAAGTTCAAGGACGGCAAACGGAAAGGATTCAACACCGACTCCGATGCCTTTTACGAAACCATCGAAAAATGGCTGCCCAAAGGAAAGAAACTGAAGGCGCTGATATTGGGAACCGGCGGGTCGTCAAAAGCCGTGCAGGAAGCGCTGAAGAAATTGAAAATCGACTACAAAGTTGTGTCGCGCGAATCAGCAAAAGCAGACCTGACCTATGATGACATCAAGAAAAAACCCAAATACCTCAGCGACAACCTCCTGATCATCAATACAACCCCCCTTGGCATGCACCCGAATACCGACACCATGCCTCCGATCGATTACGAGCTCATTGGCAGCAACCACTATGTGTATGATCTGATCTATAATCCCGCCCGTACACTGTTCCTCCAAAAGGCGGAAATGCGTGGGGCGACGATCAAAAACGGCCTCGAAATGCTCCATGTTCAGGCTGAAAAATCCTGGCAGATCTGGAACAATTGAGCAGAAGCGACGGGAAAATCTCCGATTGCGGGCCAACAACTATTCTTGCTGACATACTGTTGTCATGATGACAATTTTATTTTGTCACTGTATATTCAACGGCATCACACAGCATGGACTTTAAACTTACAAGCGAATACCAACCGACCGGTGACCAGCCTAACGCGATCGAGCAACTGGTGGCTGGTCTGGAGGCCGGCGAGCCACACCAGACGCTTCTGGGAGTGACGGGCTCGGGCAAGACCTTCACCATGGCCAACGTGATTGCACGCGTTAACCGGCCCACACTTGTATTGAGCCATAACAAGACCCTTGCCGCCCAGCTTTACGGCGAGTTCAAAAACTTCTTCCCGGAAAACGCGGTCGAGTATTTCATATCGTACTACGACTACTATCAGCCCGAAGCGTACATACCTTCCTCCAACCTGTATATCGAAAAGGATCTTTCTATCAATGAGGAAATCGAAAAGCTCAGGCTGAGCGCCACCTCTTCACTGCTTACAGGACGAAGGGATGTGGTGGTTGTGGCTTCGGTGTCGTGCATTTATGGTATCGGCAACCCGGAAGAATTCGGCAAAAACGTGATCAAACTCAAGGTCGGCGAAGTCATCGCAAGGAACCGGCTGTTGTTTGCCCTGGTCGATATCCTTTACAGCAGGACCGAGGCGGAATTCAAACGTGGCAACTTCCGCGTGAAGGGCGACACGGTCGATGTTTTCCTTGCTTACGCGGATTATGCGGTCCGGGTGTATTTCTGGGGCGACCAGATCGAATCGATCCAGCGAATTGACCCGCAATCGGGCAAGAAAATATCGGAAGAAAAAGTAGTAACGATCTTCCCGGCTAACCTGTTTGTCACGGGTAAGGAATCCCTGCACCTGGCCATGCGCGAGATTCAGCACGACATGGTCACCCAGGTCGCGATGTTCGAGTCGGAGCTGCGGCACCTGGAAGCCAAACGGCTCAAGGAACGTACAGAATTCGATCTTGAAATGATGCGTGAGCTTGGCTATTGCTCGGGCATCGAAAACTACTCCCGTTATTTTGACCGACGTATTCCCGGCGCACGCCCATTTTGCCTGCTGGATTATTTCCCGGACGATTACCTGATTGTCATCGATGAAAGTCACGTCACCGTCCCGCAGATCCGCGCAATGTGGGGCGGAGACCGGTCGCGCAAAGTCAACCTTGTCGATTTTGGTTTCAGATTGCCGTCGGCCCTTGATAACAGGCCGCTGACGTTTAACGAATTCGAGTCGATGGTCAGCCAGGTGATCTATGTGAGCGCGACACCGGCCGAGTACGAGCTTCGAAAATCGGAAGGTGTTGTGGTGGAGCCGCTCATTCGTCCCACCGGTCTTCTTGATCCGGAGATCGATGTGCGACCGAGCAAGAATCAGATCGATGACCTGCTGGAAGAGATCGATGAACGCGTCAAGAAAAAAGAACGCGTATTGGTCACCACGCTGACGAAACGGATGGCCGAAGAGCTGACCAAGTTCATGGACCGGGCCGGTGTCAAATGCCGTTATATACATTCCGAGGTCGACACGCTCGAACGCGTAGAGATCCTCCGTGAGCTGCGTCTTGGTGTATACGATGTGCTGGTGGGCGTGAATCTGCTGCGCGAAGGCCTTGACTTGCCGGAGGTTTCACTGGTCGCCATCCTGGACGCTGATAAAGAAGGATTTCTGCGAAACCAGAGATCGCTGGTTCAAACTATCGGTCGGGCTGCACGCAACGTAAATGGCCGGGTGATTATGTATGCCGACACGATCACCGAGTCCATGCAGCAGGCTATCGAAGAAACGAACCGCCGCCGGTCCGTACAGCAGGAATACAACCTGAAACACGGCATCGTTCCTAAAACGGTGATCAAATCCCGCGAAGCAATTCTGAGTCAGACAAAGGTGGCCGATAAAAATCGATCCTCACGCAACTACTACGTTGAACCCGAAGAAGCCACGCTCGCCGCCGATCCCGTGGTGGCCTACCTCTCAAAAGACGAGCTCCTCAAAATGGCTGACCGGACCCGCAAGGCAATGGAGAAAGCAGCAAAAGAACTCGAGTTTATGGAAGCTGCCAAACTGCGCGACGAATACCTGGCGATCCAGAAGATGATCGAGGAACGAAAATAATTTTTAAATTCCGAGTTTCTAATTCCTAATTGCGGCTTCATTCAGCGACGTCGTGTGGAGTTCACCGATAGAGTATATTTTTCGGGCGAGCTAGTCTGAAGGAGACGAATCAATTTCGAATTGCTCATTTCTAATTGCCATTGATTTCTGACTCTGAGCATTCCCAAGGCACGCTTGCGGTTTCGATCTCGCCTGGACTTCGAACTCCTCAGTGTCCCCTGACGGGTGACACTGAGGGGGCGCGATAAACCTTTTCGAAAAGTTTATGGCATGCGAATTTCCCATTGTTCAAACAAAGGTAAATTGGCGCCATGAAAGCAGTCCTCGTTATTTTGTTTCTTGTCGTGACGGCGTATTCGTATGCCCAGAAGGCGGGTGACATCCTGGTAGGCACACAGGTCGACCTGATCAAATCGGATTACGATACCTACTTTCAAAAAGCGCAGGCGGGTCTCGAATTCAATTACTTCTTTTCCGGCGAATTCAGTGGCACAGCGGGGCTCGAATTCTGGACCAGGGAAGGTGTGAGCGGCGTGGTCGGCGCACGGTGGTATCCTTCAGAAGAAGCGTACGTGCGATTGCGGGGACTCCTTGGCAATTTCGGCGATGTGTCCATCGGCGGGGGCTGGGCAAAACCGATGACCGAGCATCTGCGTTTCGAATCCATGGCGGATTTCTACTTCGCTGGAAACTTCTCCATCCGCATCGGGCTCGCCTATCTGATCAGCAAATAAAAAAAG
>DASPNN010000038.1:0-15841 GCA_035626495.1 Chryseosolibacter sp. | reverse complement strand
TTCTTGGAAGTGGTGTAACGTTCGAAAGTTAACGGAGAGAATTCATGACCGATCAGCGCTTTCATTTTTTGATTGTGTTCTTCGAAGACTTCCATCAGCATCTTTGGCTTCTCGGTTGGAATTCCATTCCATCGACTCTTGAATTCTGTCAGCGTTAATTCTTTTCCTTCATTCAGGATTTGTTTTTGATAACCGTAGGCCCGTGAAAGAAGTGAATCAAGAAATGTGTTGACGGATTTAGCTTTTGTGTTCGTTCCACTTACCCGACCTGATTCAGCTGACCAGTTTTCTGGTAATACCGTCCGTCTTGTACTTAGTTCAAAACGTTCACCGGCAATTGTCATGCGCATGTAAATAGGCGCTTCACTTTGATCGTTCCCTCGTTCTTTTCTAATCAGGAACCTGACACTCATTGATGTGCTCATAAAAAAATGTTTTGGTGAGAAATGTATTTCTGCGGGAGCCGGAAATCAAGATGTCCAATGAATGAACCAGTTGGATATCAATTAATTAGCCTCAAAATTCGGGAGTAAACTTCGAGGCTCTTGTCCGGCTCCCGAATTCCCACCTTACGAATGGTAAAAAATGAATCTTTTTGGATGGGCTTAGAAACAAAAAACCTCGAATCCATTACGAATTCGAGGTTTTAGATCTGTTTGATTGATACTCAGCAGAGGAGGAGGGATTACCTACCGGTGATCCCATGCGGGGAGTGTCAAGCCAATTCAGGCAAGCCGCTCGCTGCGCTCGCTTTTTTGTTTTTCGAATCTCCTCCCTCAAGCCGAGACGGCTTGGGTCGGATCTTCGCAAAACAAAAAGCCCCGAGAAACTCGGGGCCTTTGCCTGTATTGGCTTGCAGAGGAGGAGGGATTCGAACCCCCGGAGGCTATTAACCTCAACGGTTTTCAAGACCGCCGCATTCGACCGCTCTGCCACTCCTCTGTATGCGCGGTGAATCCGTTAAAATTTGGGATTGCAAAAATAGACGTTTCCGGGTTTTTGACAAAAAAAAACGCAAAAACCGTCTCTCTATATATCATATGTCAGCGAACCGCCTCTCACGACCGTCCAAACAACGTCCCTTCAGCATACTTGACAACCACAAAATCCGCAAACGTTATCCAGATCACCAAATGCGTCAACACCGAAACCAGCAACTGGGATCCTTCCGGGAGCAACTCAAAACCATTGAGCGCCGCAGGCAAAAAGAACGTCAAAACAGTCAGAAATTTGAGGATATCGAGGTGGCCAATCGGCCGCTTGGTGGCAAAATATACCGAGTACAATACCGGGGCGACAAAAAGCGGGGTGACCAGAAGCTCGTCGGCGGCGGGGAGGTGAAGGATCTTGAAAACGACGCCGGCACCGAACAACGCAAAAGCCAGGCCGCAGAGCCTGAAGAGCCGCGTTTTTTTGAACGTGCCGTTCACCAGCATCATGACAAGCGCAACGATCCCCGCGGCGGACAAATAACCTTCCGTGTAAGATCCGGCAAACACCCATCCGGACGAGGTGCTGAAACATGTCAGCGCCAGTACCAGCAGGATACCGGTCAGCAGGATGAAAAACTTGTTCATTGCATCGTACAGAATCCCGAAGGTAATCATGTGAGATGGAATTAGCTGCCGGGCTGCTGAATAAATCGCGTTTTGTCAAGACATTCGCGCGATGTCGTGAACTTGAAACTGCCGGTGAATGTTCTTTGAATTCAGCGACCAAATAAAAATGCGCAGCCCGGCAGAAATTATCCCGCTTCGACAGCTTCGTCAGACACCGACAACACCCAACCCATCCGAGCATTTTCTCATCCGCGACCTCCGCGAAGTGCTGGCCGGCAAGGACATGGCGCATGAACCGCACCGTCATAATTTCTACTTCCTGCTCGCCCTGGAAAAGGGAATGGGCACGCACGAGATCGACGGCACGTCTTACCCCGTCCGTAATAATTGCGTGTTCATTATGCGTCCCGGCCAGGTGCATCAGCTTACGCTGAAAGCCGGCAGCATCGGATACACAATCCAGTTTGCCCCTGACTTCTTCGGCGCTCTTGACCGGCAACACCGGACGCTGTTGCGAAACGTCACGGGCACGAACCATTATCAGCTTGATGCCGGCTCATTCCAAAAGCTGGCGGGCCAGCTTACCCATGCTTTTCAGGAATACACGGCAAAGCAGGAGGGCTACCGGGAGATCATTCAGGCGAATCTTGCCATCTTCTTTATAGAGCTGCTCAGGCGCGGGCGCAATGAAAAAGGTCAATCGCGCAACGGGAACCTGTATGCGCAGCAGCGTCTGGATGAGTTCCTGGACCTGTTGATCGCGCATGTAAAAGATTGCAAACAGGTCTCCGATTATGCGGACATGTTGAACCTGTCACCTTATCAGCTAAACGCCGTCACCAAAACCACACTCAACAAAACTGCGTCTGAGGTGATCAACGACCACATCACCCTCGAGGCCAAGCGATACCTCCTTGGAAGCTCCAACCAGGTAAACCAGGTTGCGTTCCTTCTTGGGTACGATGACGCATCGTATTTCATCCGCTTCTTCAAAAAGCAGACCGGGTATTCACCGGAGGCATTTCGTAACAATTTCCGATGAGTCCTGTTCAATTGTGTTTTTATCCTATGCCAGAGTGCCGGCAAAAAAATATTTTTGCAATCAATTACATTGAGTCTCATACATGAAAACAAAATCTAAATTCCTGGCCGCGTTGAAGATCTGGGTGGTGATCTACCCGTCGATCACGTTATTTTTATATGTTTTTGGCGACGCGCTGTCCCCGCTGCCATTGTATCAACGAACACTCTTGTTAACACTTTGCCTGGTACCCTGGATCGTGTTCGCCGGCGTGCCACTGGTCGACATGGTCGTCGGATTGGTCTCGGCCAAGCGTCAAAAAAATTCTTAAAGCGTATCGTATGGCAACAGGTAACAATAATTCTTTCGATGTAATCATTGTCGGCGGAAGCTATTCCGGTCTGGCTGCAGCAATGGGGTTGGGGCGGGCATTGCGCCATGTGCTCGTGATCGACAGTGGATTGCCGTGCAACCGGCAAACTCCGCACTCACACAACTTCCTGACCCAGGATGGCAACACACCCGCGGAAATCGCTGCGCTCGCCCGTCAGCAGGTTGAGGCGTATCCGACCGTAAAGTTCATGCGTGCGGTTGCCACACGCGGGAGGAAAAAAGAAAACGGATTTGAAATCGAAGCGGACTCAGGCGAAAAATTCCTGGCAACGAAACTGATCTTTGCAACCGGGATTCGCGACATCATGCCCGATCTCCAAGGGTTCGCCGAATGTTGGGGCATCTCGGTTATCCACTGTCCATATTGTCATGGTTACGAAGTGAGAAACGAAAAGACCGGGATCCTGGCCAACGGCGAGGCCGGATATGACTACTGCGCCCTGATCTCGAACTGGACACGCGACCTGACCCTCTTCACCAACGGACCGGCTATCCTGACATCAGAACAAATATCGAAGCTCGAAAGACACAAGATCGAGATAGTTGAAACGGAAGTCCGGAAGATCGAACATACAAACGGCCATATTCGAAGCATTGTCTTCAAAGACGGGAGACGATTCGAGCTGGCGGCGCTGTACTGCCGCCCCGCGTTTCAGCAACACTGCGCAATTCCGGAAACACTCGGATGCGAGATGACCGAAGACGGATATATCAAAACCGATGTTTTACAGAAAACAAGTGTCCCCGGAATTTATGCCTGTGGTGACAATTCGGTTCGTATGCGCAGTGTGGCCATGGCGATCTCCGCGGGGACGATAGCGGCAACGACAGTCAACAAAGAGATGATTCTCGAAGCCTTTTAGCCGACCCTTCCCTGGAGGACGATCACACGTCTTCCATTGGAAAACGCATGCTGGACCACAGCGGCCGACCGCAACCATGCGACTTCCAAACGAAAAATCTATTGGCTACCCAACACCAGCGCATCGAGGGCTTGCTGATCAAATACGGTATTGTTTGCCCGGTTGAACAATGCACTGCCGTTATTCCCTGTGAACCCATTGTCCCAATAAAAAGGCAGCATGCCGTGTGCCAGCGCCTGGCTCGTGACATACCGGAAGAAGTACGCGCGCGACGCTTTGTGGAGGGTCAACGCGTCACCGGTGAGAGAAGAACGCAACATCGCACCGTACTCTCCGAGAACAACCGGAATACCCTTGTCGACAAACTGTGTCTTCATCATTCCGAAGTAGCGAAGCAGGTCGGCCTCTTCACCCCAGGTGGCATTCCGGTTGGGATCGGTCGACGAGTGATAACCGTCACCCCAGTAATAGAACATCTTGCCCCAGCTCGCGTCTTCCGTCAACCCGCAGAATTGCCACGGCGTGTAGTAATGCACCTCGACCATCATGCGGTTCGGAGTGGGGTCCGTCGACAGCGTCAACATCAGGTTGTTGGTTTTCTCAATATCGGTCGACGGGCCTTGTACGACCAGTGTGCGGTAACTGTTCTTTCCCCCTGTAGATCGGACGGCGTTGATGAACGTCTGGTGGTATGAATTCAAAACGGACATCCCGGTAGAGTTGTCGACGTTGGGCTCGTTGGCGCTGGCAAACAGCACATGTTCGTCGAAGTCGCGCAGGTGCGTTGCGATCTGTTCCCAGAATGCTTTTTGTTTGGCGTTCACGGTGGTCTGCTTCGGTTGTGTGCAATTGTTTTCGAGCCATCCGCCGTCCCAGTGAATATTCACGAGCACATACATATCGTTGTCGACGCAATACTGGACAACCTCCTTGACCCTGTTGAGCCAATCGAGTTTCAACTTCGCGGTGCTGCTGTTCTCCATATACTGATTCCAGGAGCACGGTATCCGGACCGCGTTAAATCCGCTTTGTTTCACCAGGTCGATCAACGCTTTGCTTACCAATGGATTGCCCCATGCGGTTTCTCCTCCGCTGGCCTCCAGGGTGTTACCGATGTTCCATCCCAGGTTGATCTTGGCCGCAAGCTGAACAGCAGTGCTGCTCATCCCGGTCATGTCCGGGGCGAGCGGTGAAGTATTGTAGCTCGGGTATAAAGACCCTTTTTGTGAAGCGGTGATCTTGTAGTCGGACGCCGCCGAAGCCGCCACGGTGATGGTGGCAGTTTTGTCCTGATCGCCGGTGTTTTCCAAAGCTGTTACGGTGACCGTTGTAGATCCTTTTTGGCCACTGGTCTTGCTGAATTGCAGCCAGGCAACGTCCGCGCTGAGGTTCCACAGCGGCGCATCGGTAACGATCTTGATATCCTTGCTCCCACCCGTCTTTTCGAATGTGATTTCATTCAGGTCGGCGTTGATCGCATACAAGTGATCGGAGGCCGGTTGCGTGATGGGCAGCTCGACAGCTTTTGCCGTCCCGGCGGAGATTTTCACGGTAGCGCTACGTGTTTCGAGGGTGCGGGAACTGACGGAAAACGTCACAGCCGCAGCCTTGCCCGTGCCATTTGTGGCGGATATCTCCAGCCATTCAGTGGCCGGGTTGGCGATGCTCCACGAGCCGGCGTCGGTCTGGATCACAACCGTATGCGTGCCGCCGTCGGCTTCAAAGGCAAGCTGTTCCTCGCTGACGCTCAGGCTGTTTAATTCGTCATTGTCACACGACACAAACAAAATCAAAAAAATCGCGACGAAAATGGATTGAATCAAGCTGGAGCTTTGCATAGATGGAGTTGGGTATATTTCTTATTAAATGGGATAGTGGCCATCCTGCAAAGCAATGGTTATTTAGCCCTGGAAAAGGGTACAGAAATACTTCTTCTGGGTGCTCAAATGTTGCCGGGAGCGCTTGGGCGGTATTTTGAAACATTTGCGCCCTGAGCCATTGATAAAATTCCCCGCGATCAGGCAGGTTGCCAGACCGACAGTCCGAAACCGCGTTTACTCCACCTGATATGTCATGGTGAAAACATACGCTCCGTCAACCATCAGATGAACAACCTCTCTGCCTCTGGCGGCAAAACTGTGGTCGATCACATAAAACCCTTCCGGATCCTTTACGACAGGAACGTCGATCGTCGTTATCCGGCCGTTCCGGTTCACTTGCAGGCCAATTGTGGAAATCGAAACCTGATCGCCCATCCGGAATTTGATTGATGTTTTCTCTTTTTTCCTGGCGATAACATCGAAAGTGTTGGGAACAATTTCCGTCACTCTGTATTTGTAGATCGTGCTGTAGATAAGCGGGCCGTTTAAAAATTGAGTCAACGAGCGTTTGGCATCGAGCAATGTCCAGGCGGTATCGAGCGGATAATGGTTGCGGATAAACAAGGCCGGGTCGGCGAGAAAATAGGAGTCGTCGTACTTCCTGATGAATTCGTAGTCCTGGTTATTGAATGCGCCGGTCGACCATGTGGGGTCGCACAGATACCACTGTTTATTCAGCTCAACGGCATTCCAGGAGTGGTTGGCGACTCCATCGCCGCGGATATTTGCCGCCACGGTTCTTCCGTAGCCGTCGATGATCTTGCATGGGATCCCCGCATGTCTGGCGAGCTCCATGACGAGATAGGCATAGCCGGTGCAAACACTTTTGCGTTTGTGGATCAGGTTCTCATACATGACCATACGAATTTCCCTGTTCCAGGCTTTCTGATCTTCAATACGGGAGAGTTTCCGTCGCTGTTTTTGATTCCGTGAAAAGGTCGCGTAATCGTAGTCGATGTTCTCACAGACCCATTTGTAAATAGATCTGAATTTTTCAACGTCCGTCGTAAAAAGGGCCGTGAGCTTGCGGGACAATGTCTTGAGGTCGAGGAGAGAATGATCGTACAACGCCCGGGCTACGCTATCAGACTTCTTGAAATCAAACTGCGAAAAATCACCGCGTTGCCCGAACAATTGTCCAGTCGACAGGGTTGCGCAAAAGCAGATGAAGTAAATTTGTTTTACCATTGTCTCACGAACTCCGTGACCCTTGTCCATAATTTGCCAATCGCGGACCGGTCCCTTTCTGTATACACATCATGCGTTGCCACTTCCCCGAGGACCATCACGTCCAACGTCAGGTTGAGTGACAGCTCCAGGACGGGGTCTGCTTTCGATATCTGGTATTCCTGCGTTTCGAAACCTATAAAGCTGAACACAAGCACATCGTCCGTGGTGACGGCGAGCTGGAATCGCCCTTCAATATCAGTGACTGTTCCGGTGGTTGTCCCCTTCAGAATGACGTTGACGCCCGGTAACACCGAGCCGTCCTCCGATGACCGCACAACACCGCTTACAGTTATCTTTTCCGCGCGTGCTTCCGCTTGCGCATCATTGTTTCTGGCTTCCTGAACAGACTCGGTCTTCACCCGTGCGGAATGGGGCTGTGCGGAGGAGCTCTTACTGACAAATAACAACAACGCGCTCACCGCTGCGGCCTTCAGTAATGCAAGCCCGGGTTTGATCGGCACCGCGCCGGGATACGTGTAGGTTTTCAACTGGTCCGGATAAAAACGCCCACAAACCTTACCAGGGCTGCGTTGAAGAGCCGTTCTGATTTCGTCGTCGGTCATCTTCGTGAAATCGACAACGGATTTGCTGCAACTCTGACAAAAGCCTCCCCCAGGCATCGGCAAAAAGTTATCCCACTTTTCAGTGCAGGGCCTTGGGATCGACAGGGTGACGGTTCGTTCCATATTTGTTTTTATTACCGGATGCGGGCAAATTTAAAATTCCATAATTCAGGGTGAATTTTAAATCCTTTGAAAAAAAGAGATTAATCTTCGCGGCAGATAAATAGTTTGATTTTGTTAAATTTAGTCTGGCCTAAGTCCAAATCGGGCAAGCGCTCCTGCGACTCCCCCCTGGCAACGAACTATCTAACACGTTGGCAAGATCGCGCAGAACCACCACGGATCATTACCATGCAGTCCTTCATACTCCCATGCACAACCATCACAGACGCCGATATCAAATCCGGAATTTTGCCGGTAACGAAGGATTTCGAAGAACATTTCCCGTCAACATCCTGTGAAATCAAAATCGATTACGGTAAGCGAATTGTGAAGGACGTGCGGTTCGAATACCGGGAAGGCAAGGACCATCGTCTTCATGTAGGCCGGCCGTTCATGATCAATATGGAGATCGGGCCCGGGAGCAAGCTGAAATTCCTGATTGTCAAGGCGAAAACTTTCTACATCATTTACAAGACATAAGTCCGGTTCGGCTTACTGTGATTGGTTCGCATCCAGCGAGGCACGAAGGAACGACGACAGGCTTGAAGAATCAACTGAAATCCTGGTACGCCAAAGTACAAGGGCCGGCATTCAGCACGCTGAATGCAACCCCCGGAAAGCCCCTGTCCAACGCCAATCGCCCCCGGATATATCGATCTTTTAGTTCAAAAACAACATTGACTGATTGAGAAAATCTTTCTAACATTATTTCACTAAACCTAAACCACGAGCTATGCCCTCTTTCAAAAAGACCCCTTCAGAATTTTCCATTCTTTCCCCTGCTCTACTTTCAGCCCGGCTGTCTTAAAGGCAAAACTTTTCCGACCCTCATAAGATTTTCATCCCGCGATGAAGAAAAGTTTCCCTTTCTACAAGCAGCATGACCAAATGGATTGTGGTCCTACGTGCCTGCGTATGATCGCAAAACATTATGGGAAGAGTTATTCGCTCGATTTTTTCCGCACGCGTGCGTTTCTGGGCCGTGAAGGAGTTTCACTCCTGGGCATCAGCGAGGCCGCAGAAAGTATCGGTTTCCGTTCACTCGGTGTAAAGATCACTTTTGAAAAACTGATCGATGGCGCTCCGCTTCCGCTGGTGGTCCATTGGAACCAGAACCATTTTGTCGTTGTCCATAAGATCAAGGGCAAAGAAATAGGCGTTGCCGACCCGGCCAGCGGGATGCAAAAGTTTTCGCACGATGAATTCATGAAGAACTGGGTTTCTTCCAGTGCCGGCGGGAAGCCGGCCGGAGTGGCGCTTCTGCTGGAACCCACGCCCACGTTCTATGAGCATGACGATGACTCGGACGCCTCCGGCGAAACACGGTTCGGACACATACTCACATACGCGAAAAAATACCGTCCTTTCATTGTGCAGCTGCTGATCGGACTTTGTGTCGGCAGCTTGACCCAATTGATTCTCCCTTTTCTGACGCAAGCGATCGTTGACGTGGGGATCAACACATCCAACTTAAACTTTATTTATATCATCCTCGCCGGGCAGCTGATGCTCTTCGCAAGCCGGGCGGTGGTCGACTTTATAAGACGATGGATATTGCTTCATCTCAGCACCCGGATTAATGTTTCGCTGCTGTCCGACTTTCTGATCAAGCTGATGAAGCTTCCCTTATCCTTCTTCGACACGAAGATGATCGGGGATATCCTTCAGCGTATGGACGACCATAGCCGGATCGAAAGATTCCTGAGCACGTCCTCCCTGAACATCGTTTTTTCATTGTTCACGCTCACGGCGTTTTCGACTGTCCTGGTGATTTACGATATACGGGTATTCCTGGTATTTGCCGGCTTCAGCACGGCGTACATCCTTTTTGTTCTTGCTTTTTTGAAAAAACGCGCACAGCTGGACTACCACCGGTTCCGGCAGCAGTCGGAGAATAACAGCCACCTCATTCAGCTTATTCACGGGATTGTCGAGATCAAGCTCAATGGATGCGAGACGCAGAAGCGATGGGAGTGGGAAAAGATCCAGGCCAAGCTCTTCAATGTCAACGTCGACAGCACAAAACTCCATCAATACCAGGATGCGGGCAGCTTTGTACTCAACGAGCTCAAGAACATCATCATCACTTTCATGTGCGCGATGGCGGTAGTAAATGGGGAGATGACCCTGGGAATGATGCTGGCCACGCAGTTTATCATCGGACAACTGAACGCACCCCTGCACGACATCATTGCATTCATCCGCGAGCTGCAGGACGCACGCCTAAGCCTCAGCCGGATCAACGAGATCCACACGTTGAAAAACGAGGAACACCTGGTCGAAGGCATGATGGAAACTGTTAACGAGCCCCGTACGTCATCGACCATCATCCTGAAAAATGTCTCATTTCAATATGGCGGACCCCATTCACCGAAAGTGCTCGACGACATCGACCTGCTGATCCCGGAAGGCAAAGTCACTGCAATTGTAGGCACGAGTGGCAGCGGAAAAACCAGCCTGCTGAAATTGCTGCTGAAATTTTACAACATCCACGGAGGCACCATCACCGTCGGCGGTTCCGACCTGAAATACATCAACAGCCATCTATGGAGGAAACAGTGCGGCGTGGTCATGCAGAACGGTTACATCTTCTCCGATACGATCGCGCGCAACATCAGCTTGTCGGATGAGCACCCTGACAAAACGCGGCTGCTCGAGGCGGTGAAAGTCGCCAACATTCACGAATTCATACAGGGACTGCCCCTGGGCTTCGCCACAAAGATCGGTGTGAACGGAGTAGGCCTGAGCGAAGGCCAAAAGCAACGATTGCTGATTGCCCGTGCTGTCTACAAGAATCCTCAATTCATTTTTTTCGACGAGGCTACATCTTCACTGGACGCAAACAACGAAAAAGTTATCATGCATAACCTGCAGCGATTCTTCAAAGGCAGAACCGTCGTCGTGATCGCGCACCGCCTGTCGACGGTGAAGAACGCCGACCAGATCGTGGTTCTGGAGAAAGGCAGGATCGCAGAAGTCGGAACGCATGACGAGCTGGCATTGAGCCGCGGAAGCTACTACCAGCTGGTGAAAAACCAGCTTGAACTTGGAAACTGATGAAAGACCCTAACCAATTTCACTATGAGCATTCTCAAATATGTGGAACGATTCAAACGAATGGATGAACTGATCCGCCGGCGCGCGACAGGATCCTCGGAGCAGTTTGCCAACAAGCTCAACATTTCACGAAGCGTGCTGATGGAAGACCTGAGCGAAATGCGCGAGCTCGGCGCCAACATTAAATATTGCATTTATTCCCAAAGCTATTATTACGAGAATGATTTTGAATTGATCATAGGCCCTCGCAAGGAACGAATGGTCATCGGCGGCGCCGGTGTCGATGTGCTCAACGAGATCCTTTATTATAATGACCTGCAGGATCCCGAACAAACACAAGGATGATCGTCATTTCCACAATCAACTTTGACGAAAGCGCAGCCGATGTTATGGACTGGCTCGGCGACGAGCACGTCGTACGCGTTAACAACGACTCCGTTCGCGGTGATTTTGCGGAGTTTGCCTGCAATGTGTCGCCCCAGTCAGTCCGCGACCCGAAGGGCATCTGGTTTCGGAAAGGCAACCGCACATCCATCACCGATCCATCCATACCCGTCGCTTTCCGTGCCCACATGAGCGCGGAAATGTATGCGCTGAGTGGCCTGCACTATATTCGCGGCCGCAATACACGGGTGCTCGGTTCGGCGGACTACGTTTTCACCAACAAGCTCGCCGTATTACAAAAGTTCGAATCTCATGGCCTGGCCACGCCACCGACCCTGGTGACGACGAAAAAAGAATCCCTTACCGAATTTTATCAGCAGCACCGTGAGGTGATCGTCAAGCCACTCAGTGACGGGACGCGGTTTTCATTGCCCTCCGGCGAGTTTAAAATATACGTCGAGAAGATCGACGACGCGTTTATTTCAACGCTGCCCGAAACATTCTTCCCGGCACTTTTCCAGAAGCACATCCCGAAGGAATATGAGATCAGGGTCTTCTTTCTAGCCGGAAAATGTTACTGCTCCGCGATCTTCCCGCAGGGCGCCCAGAACAATACCGACTACAGGAAGTCGCTGCAGGCAGGCAGGGTTCGTTCCGTGCCGTACCGCCTCCCCGCCCATACCGAACCAAAGCTCGCTGCCGTCATGGAGGACCTGCGCCTGAACACCGGGTCCATCGACATCATCCGGACCCCGGATGGAGAATATGTATTCCTCGAGATAAACCCATCGGGCCAGTTCGGATCCCAGTCAAGCATCTGCAACTACTACATTGAAAGAGACATCGCCCAATTCCTGTCGAAATGAACATACCGGATGAACTCAAAGGCAAGCTGCCACTAAACTATCACTTGCTTCAAAAGGTTGAAGGACACAAGATCCAAAGGATTTCACTGGTCGCAAGCGCATTTCACCAAACCAGGTCCCGGGTCAGCAAAAAATTTTACAAGCCGATATCCCGCGTGTTCAAATGAGAAAAAATTATTTTATGCTGTTTGCAAACTGCGTGGCGGTGAAGGGGGCCAGCCGCGGTGCCATTTATGATTTGCAGAATGAGGTCATCAAGCTCATCCCGAACATATTGGTGGATGTCCTGGAGCTTGCAAAGACAAACACCATCGACGAAGTGAAGGCGCATTTCGGCCATGACATGGACGAGGGGATTGACCGTTACATTTCATTGCTGGAAAATGAAGGCTATGGCTTTCGCACGGCCGAACCCCATCGCTTTCCTCCATTGAGCCTCGAGTGGGACCACCCCGCTGCGATCACCAATGCGATCATCGATGTCGGCCGCCGGTCGAACCACAATTATGAACAGATCGCCCTTGCGCTCGACGGTGTTGGATGCGTGGCAGTACAATTCCGTTTCTTTGATTTTATCGGTCCCGCAACGCTGGAATCGGTCCTCAAAGTTTACAACGGCACCCGCGTCATTTCACTGGAGCTGATCGTGAAGTATGACCCCGCTCTCGTCAGTCAGCTTCCTACCCTAATATATGAATACCGTCGCGTCCGGTCTGTCACCATCCACGGCAGCCCCGACGAGCAACGGATCAAGGATGAGCGCACCGGCGTCGAGCTGATTTACATCACCGCGGAGATCGATTCGTCCGCACACTGCGGGCAGGTTTCTTCCGACCATTTCGTATCCAACATCGGCTTTTTTACGGAGTCGCAGCGCTTCAATACGTGCCTGAACCGGAAAATTTCACTGGATGTTGCAGGGAATATCAAGAATTGTCCCTCCATGACAACAACTTTCGGCAAACTGACCGACACGGACCTGAAGGATGTGGTAAGGCAGGCCGATTTCAAAAAAGTTTGGACGGTCACCAAGGAGATGATCGACGTGTGCAAGGTATGCGAGTTCCGGCACGCCTGCACGGACTGTCGCGCCTTTGTCGGAGACAATCCGTTGGGCAAACCTGTAAAGTGCGGATACGATCCCCATACGATGAAATGGGAAACGACTGAGAACAAAACCGTCGCCTGGCCAGTCCGGGACGCATAGTGAAAACCGGTCCGGTATTACCGGACACTCCGCAATTAAGTTTATGTTGCTCGCGGCCCGGCGCCGTAAGCCGCGTAACCGAAAAGCGAACGAGTAGGTCAACCCAAAAAACTCTTAACATGAAGCAGGATAAATTGTTATCCGCGTTCGAACAGTTCGAACTAAGCCGCGATGAAAAGCAGCAGATCACAGGAGGCAAGATCTGGATCAATGGATGCAGGCAGGATGGAAAAACATCCTACGTCGACTACATGGGCAACGATGGCCGTCAATGGAGCGATGCCAAATACAGTGACAACGACGCGGATGGCTGGTGTGAGAACATGGAATTCGATCCGCCACCACAATCTTAACAATCTCCGGGGTGGAAGTTTGCAGTCCGGGATGGCCGGACTGCCCAACCCTATCTTGAGCCCGCACCCAGCATTGAAGGCGCCGCGAAACCGAAAAGCGTTATGAGTAGGAAAACAACCAACAAAACTTTATCAAATGAAAAAAGACGCATTGTTATCTCAGTTCGAACAGTTCGAAATGTCCACGGATGAAAAGCAAATGATCAAAGGCGGCAAGATCTATATCAATGGCTGCAGCCAAAATGGCAGCACATCCTATGTTGACTACGTTGGTAACGACGGACGTCAGTGGTGTGACGCAAAATACAGCGACAACGACGCCGCTGGCTGGTGCGAGAACATGGAATTCGAAGCACCCCAGTAAATCGAATTTCTGCCAGTTATGGGCATCAAATCCAACTTGAGCCTGTAGTTGTCACCATATTACATCAAGAGCTGTCCCGCGACAGCTCTTTTTTTTCTTCGAACATTTGCAGCGGGAGTCCGGTATTGCCGGACCTCATGGCTTTATATTTACTGTCTTGAATTCCTGATATGCGCGTGATAATTATCCTGCTCCTGCTTGTCCCCGTGAAGCTATCGGCACAAGGCTGCTTTGAAAAATGCAATGAGAATTTGAAAAAAGCCGACTTCGCATTTGGCGCGGGTCAGCAGATCGTCGAGGGGTTATCGGGTTGCTCGTCGCCGGACTTCGACCTGACGACGCTGACTGGCGAGCGTTTCAAATTATCCCAACTAAAAGGCAAGGTGGTCGTCCTTAATTTCTGGCACACAACCTGTGCGCCATGTGTCGCGGGCATGCCCGCCCTGAACAAGCTGGTTTCCGAATATAAAGGCAAGAACGTGGTCTTTATAGCCCTCGCACAAGATAATCCTGAAACGATCATGTTGTTTCTCGATAAACGTCCATTCTCCTACAAGATCGTTCCGTCCACAAACTACCTGAACGATCGATTCTGCCTCATCAACGGGTGGCCAATGAACATGGTCATCGATCAGGCCGGAATTGTTCAACAAATCTTCACGGGTGGTTATGTCGACCACCGGGCGGAAAACGAGGCCTACGACCTCATGAAACCCACGATCGAAAAACTGCTGGCGGCAAAAAAGTAATAATCCCGTCAACATGAAGGTAGTCAGACAGGCAAAACAGGAGGACAACTGCCTGGCGGCGATTCAAAATGTCATAAATTGTCTTCATATCAATGTCTCCAACGAAGCAATCCACGAGGTCAGACAACAACGTTCTTATCCTTCCGTTCAATGTATCCTCGATGCCTTCAAGCAATGGAACGTCAATGCCCTTGCTGTAAACCTCGACCATACGCACCTGGACAAAATCCCCTGCCCCGCCATCGCCCATACGAAAACGGATAACGGACATTTTGTTGTCGTGACAAACATCAGCCGCGAAAGCGTTACGTGCATCGATCCGGCGCGCGGGAAAACAACGGTTGGTATAGGCGCATTCTTAGAAACGTGGACCGGTGTGACAATTCTGTTTTCAAAGACCAAAACCTCTGGTGAAAAGGATTACGCGATCCGCCGCCAGCAAAAAGCCGACGCGACCATCCGTGGGATTGGGGCGGCAGCGGTCTTCATTGTTTTGACCGGAATCGCGCTCGTGTGTGCACCCGTCGTCACCGCGTCAACGGTCGGCCTGATGGTGGCAAAAAGCGCAGGGCTATGGCTCGGGCTATCGTTGTTATCACGGGAGTTCGGAATCTCCAGCAAGGTATTGGACCTGTTTTGCGGTGCGGGAAACAGTACCTGTGATACCGTGCTGTCTTCACCACGATCGAAACTATTTCACGTACTGGGCCTGGCCGAGCTCGCCACGCTGTATTTTGGCGGCAGCTGGCTTGCCTTGTTGCTTGCGGTCCCGGCTGAAACGGACATACTGACACCTCTTTTTGTCGTGGGAATATCCGGGATTCCCATTGTCATGTACACCCTTTATGAGCAAGCGATCCGCTTAAAGAAATGGTGCGCCTTGTGCCTTCTGGTGACGGCGGTTTATGTTTCAGATATAACCTTGATTTCGCTGGAAATAGCTACCCCTGTTGCCTTCAGGATTCAGGCCCTCATACCTGTTGTGTTTGGCTTTCTGATTCCCGTCATGTTGTGGATACTGCTGCGTCCGCGAATCGCGGGAGCGGCGCGCCTGCGGCAAAATGAAAAAATATTGAGCGATTTCAAGGAAAATCCTGCGGTGTTCTACGCCCTCCTCCATGAGAAGCAACGGAGGCCCATTCCGCAATCGCTCGAGCCGGTGATCATCGGATCGGACCATGCGCGCGTCG
>DASPNN010000037.1:0-9852 GCA_035626495.1 Chryseosolibacter sp. | reverse complement strand
CGGTCGATGATCTGTACCGGTGGTACTCTGAGTTCATCCGAAATCTGAACGGCGACGCCTCGCCAGAGCTGAAAACGGTCGTCGAAGAGATAAAATCAAAAAGCAAATCCGAGATCGAAATCGTAAGGAACGTATTTTATTGGGTACAAGAAAATATTCAGTACATCGCATTTGAAGATGGCATGCGCGGTTTCATTCCGCACAACGGATCTTACGTCTGTGAAAAACGCTATGGTGACTGCAAAGACATGGCCAACCTGATTGTTAATATGCTCACCCTGGCCGATGTAAAGGCATACCATACGTGGATTGGCACCCGTGAGCTGCCATACAAATATTCCGATGTCCCTACGCCCTTAGTGGATGATCATATGATCGCTACTTACATTTCAAAGGAAGGCGAATACTATTTCCTTGATGCCACCAGCGACTACACGCCATTCGGACTGCCTTCATCGATGATCCAGGGCAAAGAGGCCCTCATCTCAAAAGGGCCAGAGTCTTACGAGATCCGGACTGTGCCCGTTATCCGGAAGGAGATCAACCTGATGACCGATACGGTGTTTGTTAGAATGCAGAATGACCAGCTGGTCGGCTCCGGTACTTGTTCGCTGGCCGGATATCCAAAGGTCTTTGGTGGATACGAGCTCGATCGCGCTGAACGCGACGACGTCCGTGAATATGTGACCCGGTTGACCAGCAAAGGCAACAATAAATACTATCTCGACGACTACTCAATCGCGAACCTGGAGAACCGCGGCAAGCCGACTTCCATCGCCTATAAGTTCCGGATCAGTGATTATTTTCAGAAAGCCGGCGACGAACTCTATATCAACCTGAACTTGAACAAAGATTTTTACAATGCCGCCATCAATCCGGCAAACCGGAAGACGCCCATTGAGCTCGACTATGGCTACACAAAGTCCGAGTTTCTTCAATTCGAGATCCCGGACGGATATGAGGTCGATTACCTTCCTGAAAACACCGAGCACCAAGGCGTGTTGCTGGGATGCAAGATCTCCTACCGCGTCGACAAGAACCGGATTTCGGTTTCCAAACAAGTGTATGTCGATTATCTCTTGTTGCAGCCCGACCAATTCAACGCATGGAACGAGTCGGTGAAACAACTGAGCACTGCTTACAAGGAATCGATCATTCTGAGAAAGAAGTAGCTCAAACTCCAGTATGTGATAACGTGAATTATATGATGACGAGAATTCTGTTTTTCTTTTTTTTGACCAGCGGCCCGTTGCTGGCCACACCGGACATTTATGAATGGGAGGCTGAGCGCCCGCGCTACAAGCTTACCGCCGCCGAACAGGCAATGTCCGAACTGGTTTTGAAAAACCATATCCAATACGATTACGTCCTGGAAAACGAGCAGTTTCTGATGTATGCGACGGTACATAAGATCACCTTTGTGAATAATAACGAGGCCGTTCAAAAACATAACAGAATTTTTATCTCAATGTACAATACGGTTGAGCTGGTCGATGTCAAAGCCCGTTCGATCAGCAAATCCGGCAAGGTTGTCTTATTCGACAAATCCAATCTCAAAGAATTAAAAGACGAGGAGGGTGGCGCCGGCTACAGGATATTCGCAATAGAAGGTATCGAGATCGGCAGCGAAGTCGAATTTTTTTACGTGAAAAAAATGTACTCCGACCTTTTCCAGCGTGTGTTCCTTCAGTCAGACATCGCCACCAAAAATGCGACGTTGATGGTGAGCTGTCCCAATCACTTGAAATTCGATTTCAAAGCGTACTACGGACTGCCCGCAGTGACCACCGAAGAGAAGGATGAAAAATTCTTCTATAAACTTGCCGCGGAAAATGTGCCTGCTTTGAAAAAAGAAGCATTTTCATTTTATGATGCAAACCTCAAGCGTGTTGAGTTCAAGCTTGCGTATAACACCGGACGTTCGAAGGCTCGACTCTATACCTGGGACGACGCAGCCAAACGTTTTTTTGAAAGGCTGAACACATTGTCGAAGGAAGAAAATAAGGCTATTGAGAAGTTTGTGAAGACACTGAAAGATGACCCTTCGAAATCCGCCGAAGAACGGATCCGGAACGTTGAGGAAAAAATCAAGACGACTGTCAAAGTCAGCGAGGAGGAAGCTCCCGATGATCTCGCTTCCATTATCAAGTACAAGCTTGCATCAAAACAGGGTATGTCGAAGCTGTTTACGGCCGCGTACGGATTGTTGAAAATTGATTGTCACCTCGTGATCACTTGCAGCCGTGAAAAAGTGAAGTTTGATCCAACGTTCGACACATGGTCCTATCTGGACGACTACTTATTGTATTTCCCGGCAACGAAGGGATACATCGCCCCGTACGTGATCGAGACCCGCTACCCGCTTGTCCCGCCCGATTTCACCGCTCAATCTGCTTTGTTTATCGAGCCGATCGAGATCGCCGGTGTGCGCTCGGGCCTGGCGTCGATCAAGGAGATCCCGGCAATGGATTATCAAACCAATGTTGATAACCTGGACATCGAAGTAAAATTTTCAGAGGATTTTTCCGCATCATCCGTCCACAGCGTCCGTGAGTTTTCAGGCTACAACGCCTCGTTCATTTTGCCGTACCTGCACCTGATGACAGAGGACCAAAAGCGCAACATGGTTGACCAGCTCACAAAGCAAACCGCCCCGGATGCGGATGTAAAAAAGTTTACGATCAGCCCGGCAGATGCCGCGAAGGTTATCCTGGATGTCGACTTCGTTTCCTCTCACTTCCTGGAAAAAGCTGGTCCACGCTTATTGTTCAAGGTCGGTACACTGATCGGTCCGCAGGTCGAAATGTACCGCGAGGAGCAACGCGTCACGAGCATCGAGAATGAATACAACCGCGGTTACGACCGCATCATCAGGGTTACCGTTCCGGACTCCTACACGATCAAGAATTTGAAGGACCTGAACTTCAACATTGTCTATAAGGAAAAAGACATGGAGCCGTACCTGTTCAGGTCTTCGTATGAGCTGAAGGGCTCGTTGCTGGAGATCCGTATCAAAGAATATTATAAGGAAATCTTCGCGCCTGTCGAACGGTATGAAGACTACAGGAAGGTTATCAACGCTGCGGCGGACTTCAATAAAGTCACGCTCGTATTCGAGAAAATGAAATAGTACAAAACCCCGATGCCGGTGAAGACATTCGCAGGTATTGAAATTGGCGGAACAAAACTGCAGATTGTCCTTGGTGACGAGAACGCCAATATTCTGGAGAGGTTCCGTTTCCAGGTCGACGTCTCTGCCGGCGCTGAAGGCATTAGGAGAAATATTGCAAAAACATTCGAGCAACTCGATACCGAAAAAATTCGGGGAATCGGAATCGGTTTTGGTGGCCCGGTCGATCATAAGACGGGCAAGATCTTCACATCGTACCACGTTGCCGGATGGTCGGATTTTTCCATTACCCACTGGCTGTCTGGCCTGACAGGGATCTTTGTCTCGGTTGACAACGATGCGAATGTCGCTGCATTCGGCGAAGCGCTGTACGGAGCCGGTCGCAATTACGAGAACGTCAGCTATGTAACCCTGGGTAGCGGTGTTGGTGCGGGGCATGTTGTAAACAGGAAGGTGTATCATGGCACTACCCCGGGCGAAATGGAGCTTGGTCACGTCCGTCTCGACAAGGCCGGCAAAACTGTCCAATCTTCCTGCTCTGGCTGGGCAGTCGATGAAAAAATCCGGAAGGCCATCGGAGAGAACCCAAAAGGCGTTTTGGCGAAACTGTGCAAGAGCGCCAATGGAACAGAGTCGCGGTTGTTAAAGGATGCGATCGATCAGCAGGATGACATCGCGATCAAGATACTCGATGAGACAATCGATGACCTCGCTTTTGCCCTATCGCACACAGTACACTTGCTTCATCCGCAGACCGTCGTTCTCGGCGGGGGATTGTCATTGATCGGCGAAAAACTCAGAAGCGGCATAGAGAAGAAGCTGAAGGAATATCTGATGGACGCCTTTCAGCCCGGGCCCGATATACAGATCTCCCGCCTTGGTGAAGATGCAGTACCGGTCGGTGCCCTGGCGCTCGCGATCGACCATAAACGATAAGCATATGGATGACTATTTCTCTGCCTACCTGGAGGCGCACCGTAAAACGCTGAATTCAATTCCAGTCGACCAGCTCACCACGATCGTCCGGTTGTTCCGGCAGACGCTCGATGCGGGAAAGAATATTTTTGTTTTCGGCAATGGCGGCAGCGCGGCCAACGCCTCTCACTTTGTCACAGACCTCGGAAAAGGATCTTCCGATAAAACATATCGCAGATTCCAATGTGTGTCGCTGAACGATAATACGAGCTGGATGACAGCCATCGCGAATGATTATTCCTACGACGATGTATTTTTAAGACAATTGATCAACCTTGCAAATCCGGGGGATTTGATTTTCACCATGAGTGTAAGCGGAAACTCTCCGAATATAATTAAGGCAGTCGAATGGGCGCGAAAAAATTCAATATACACTGTGGCTCTTGTAGGCGGAAACAAAGGCAAGCTCGCCGAGATCTCCGACTCTGTGGTCATCATCCACGACACGCACTACGGCCGGGTCGAAGATGCCCACATGGGCATATGCCACATGATTGCATACGCATTTATGGAAATCCCGGACCTGCAGACGAAATAGTCTGCATCAAATCATTGGCCGCCCTCGGTTCGCACAACGGAATAGAGACCTTTCGCGTCCACAACCACATCGCTTAGCGTCCCCGAGCGTTCAAAATCCTCAAAAATGGGTTTTAGATTCGTCCAAAATGACGCATGCTCTGTTCCCGATTCCGACAACAGGGTTTGGAGTCCTGCATCATCCAGCCGGCCAGGAAAGATGTGGATCGGAATCTTTTGCTGCCCGTCATTCTTGGCTTCCACGGCGAGGATATATAGTTCTTTGATCCCGTCGTCGGTGACAGGGATGCAGCCGATCGATACACAGTTCCCATGAATATAGATGGCTCCCCCGGGGGCCTTTTTGTCACTGAAAATCTTGTCGGATGCATTGGGGTAGCTCACTCCAAGAGAAAGATGAAAATTGCTTTCCGGATTGAAATGGTTCAGGTGGTAAACTCCTTCGGGAATCTGCAGGTCGCCTTCCTTGCGTTTCGGCCCAGGTTTTCCAGAGCTCGTGCAAAAAGGGAAAGTCTTAAGCAAAGTGAACCTCCGGGCATTTTTGGGCCTGATCCATGCTTCGAGGAGCCGTTCCCGCTTGAAAGCCCGGATGAATAACTGAAAGTCACCGTACACGAGGTCTTTGCTGGCAAAGTATCCTCGAATAACGTTCTCCTTTTCCGCGTACGCGTCTTTCACACGCGGTTTGGATAATTGCTGTTCTTTAAAACTCGGAGGGTGGACCATCAAGGCAATGGCGATTATGACAGGGACTTTCATGGCTGACCATCAACACTTACCGTGCCAGCCCGGACGGTAAAAATACTTCGCAAAAAACCAATTTGGCCAACTTTAAGCTTCGGGCTTCGGAGGTGCCATCGGAACGTGGGGTGCCGTGACAAAATAAACCTCATTCGCAAGGAGGGCCTCGTAGATTTCCAGGTTGATTTGTTGTTGTGTATCCATGAATCGGGTGTAGTCGGCATTCAGGAAGATATAGACCGTCTCGAACTTCAGGCTCCAGTCACCGAACGCCATCCAATGGGCCCTGTCAAACCGGACGTCGGGTTTGGCATCAATGATCCTTCTGATCAGGTCCGGAACGATTTTGAGCTTTTGAGGTGAGGTGCGGTAGTCGATGTTGAGGTGAAGTACCACGCGGCGGTTGACAAGCCGTTGGTAATTGTGAATTCGCGAACCCGTGAGGTTTGAGTTTCCAATGATGATCTGCTCTCCGTTGAGGCTGCGGATTCGTGTGGTTTTGATTCCCACATACTCCACGGTTCCCATTTTGTCATCCACGATGATGAAGTCACCGGCCTCGAAAGGCCTGTCGAAAAAGATCACAAAGTAATTGAACAGGTCCCCCAGGATATTCTGGGCTGCCAGCGCAATCGCAATACCGCCGATGCCCAGCCCGGTGACAATCGCCGTAACATCGTACCCTAGGTTGTCGAGCAGGAAGACCACGCCAGTTATCCAAATGATGATGTTGATCATCAGCATCAGGCCCCCAAGCTGCCTGATCTTTGTTTCGCCGTTTTGTTGCCTGCGGATGCGGTTTTGAAGCACGATCAGGATAATGGTCGAAATCAGTCGCAGGATGAAATAGGTGACAACAAGCGATGTGGCAACATGGATGACTTTTTCGGTCTTTGCAGATAATTGCAGGTAGGAGAGCCCCCAGTAAATAATGGCGAATTGAAGGGCAGAGGTCCCAAAACGCTCGATGCTGTTAACGATCACGTTGTCCAGACTCCCACTGGTACGTTCCGACCACCTCACGAGGCTCCTCAGGAGGCTGCGCCTGAATATAAAGAGGAGTAAAGTTCCGGCAACAATGATCCCGCACGCGACAATGTAATCATGGATGGTGTTATTGAAATAAACCCGATCGAAAAATGAGTTCATGGCAACAAGGGAAACGGATTAGGATTTGATGGAAAAAAAAGCTCCGCTTTGTATGTAATTTTTTGATATAAAACGTTAAAAAAACCATACCAATTCTTTGATATTGCAATTAGTTACCTCCTAAATCCCGCTTCTCATGAAAACCCTTCCCTGGAAGAAAATTGCTGTAGTGTCTGTTGGCATAGCAGCAGTAATTGTTGGTGTATTCTACTTCAATCCCACTTCTGGTAAAAAGCAAGTTCAAGCTGCCCTTGATCCGGCTTTCGGCGAATACATCTCCAGCTTCACGGCTGGAGTCGTATCGTCAACCTCAACGATCAGGGTCGGACTTTCACGCGACGTGATCGACTCAACCCTCATCGGGTCCGAAAGTAGCGTCGAGCTGTTCAAATTTCAACCCTCAATTCCGGGAAAGACGGTCTGGCTCGACCGACGGACCGTGGTGTTTGAGCCAGCGGGCCGGATGAGCTCCGGGCAGGTATACGAAGTGGCATTCCACTTGTCCAAGCTGTTGAACGACCTTCCTGACAATCTCAGGACATTTGAATATACGTTCCAGGTAATTCCGCAGAACTTTGAAGTTTCGGTTGAAAATATAGTACCCTATGTTAAGACAGAGCTGACGCGCCAGAAGATCGAGGGATCGCTGCTTACCGCAGACCTCGCCGATGACGGCGCCATTGAGAAGATGTTGTCGGCTGCGCAGGACGGTAACGTGCTAAAAGTATTGTGGACACATAATGGCGACGGAAAGCAACACCATTTCACGGTCGAACAGGTCGCGCGCAAGTCAGAAAAAAGCAAGGTCACACTAAAACTTTCAGGCGCTCCTCTCGGAATTGATCGCACTGAGGAAAAAGATGTTGAGATCCCGTCGTTGGGGGATTTCAAACTGATGAACGCAAAGGTGGTCCAGAACCCACAGCAATATGTTGTCCTGCAGTTTTCCGACCCGCTGAAGGAAAAACAAGAGCTTCAAGGCTTGATCACAATCGATGATCTGCCCGATCTGGAATTCGACATACATGATAACGAGATCTGGGTCTATCCTCCTGTTCGGCAGCGTGGCTCGAAAACAGTACATATTGAACCGGGGATTCGCAACATCCTTGATTACAAAATGACGGACGGAACAACGTCGGAGGTGACGTTCGAGCAATTGAACCCGTCGGTCCGGTTTGTCGGCAAAGGCAACATTCTGCCTTCGTCTGATGGGCTCGTGTTGCCATTCGAGGCGGTAAACCTAAAGTCCGTGACCGTCAAAGTTGTTAAAGTTTATGAAAATAACGTCTTGCAGTTTCTGCAAGTCAATGATTTCAACGGGACGCAGGAACTCAGGCGGGTCGGAACGCCAGTCCTGAAGAAAAGGATCACCCTTGAAAACGCTGGCGTCACCGATATCGGGAAATGGAACCGTTTTACCCTTGACCTCAGCGCGATGATCAATCCGGAACCCGGAGCCATTTACCAGGTCGAGATCGGATTCAGGAAACAGGATGCCGCGATCCAGTGTGAGGACGGCCCGGATGAATCCGTGGAAACTTTCACCGACAACGACGAGGACTGGAATGAGCCGGAAGAAGAAGGCAGCTATTGGGATTCCTATGAGGAATATTACTATGACGGTGATTATGACTGGGAGCAGCGCGAGAATCCATGTCACTCTTCCTATTACATTGGAAACAGGAATATCCGGAAAAATGTAATTGCTTCCGACCTGGGCATCATTGCAAAACGCGGCAGCGATGGCAATCATAACTTTTTCATCACCGACCTGCGGACAGCAACTCCAATCGGCAACATTGTACTCGAACTATACAATTTCCAGCAGCAGGTCATCGGGACCGGCTCAACCGATAGCGAAGGGCGGGCAACCATCGTCTCCAAGGAACGCGCTTTCGCTGTGATCGCCAAGAACGGCACGCAGCGCGGATACCTCAAGCTGTTTGATGGCGAATCGTTGTCACTGAGTAATTTTGACGTTAGCGGTGAGGAGATCCGCAAAGGCCTGAAGGGATTCCTGTATGGCGAACGCGGCGTTTGGAGACCCGGTGATTCCCTCTTCCTAAGTTTCATTCTGGAGGATAAGCTGAATCTGCTCCCGGAAAATCATCCGGTTGTATTCGAGCTGGAGAATCCACAGGGCCAGGTGACAAGCCGGCTGGTAAAAGCAAATGCAGAAAACGGTTTTTACACGTTTGCCACTGCAACGGCGGAGGATGCCCCGACAGGGAACTGGACGGGCAGGATCAAGGTTGGCGGAACGGACTTTTCACAACCGATCCGCATCGAAACTGTGAAGCCGAACCGGTTGAAGATCAATCTTGATTTCGGCAAAGACAAGATCACCGCCGAAGATAATAATGTCACTGGGGAGCTTGTTGTCAACTGGCTTCACGGCGCGCCCGGACGAAATCTCAAAGCACAGTTCGAGGTGCTGCTGACGCCCGGTGAAACGAAATTTGCCCGGTATCCGGATTATGTTTTTGAAGACCCTGCGCGGGAATTTGCTAGCGAAGCCCAGACGATATTTGACGACTACACAGATAGCGAAGGTCACGCAAAAGTCAGCACGACCCTGGACGTATCGTCGGCAGCCCCGGGCGTTCTCAATGCGGTCTTCCGTGGAAAGGTCTTTGAAGAGAGTGGAAATTTTTCCGTCGACCGCTTCTCGTTGCCTTTTTATCCTTATTCTTCCTTCACAGGAATTCGCGTTCCCCCCGGCGACAAGGCCCGGGGAATGTTGCTCACTGACACGACACACCAGGTCGATGTGGTGACAATCGACGCCGATGGGAAACCGGTTTCGCGTGAAGGTGTTCAAATGTCCTTCTACAAGCTGCAATGGAGATGGTGGTGGGATAACAGCGGTGACGAAGCGGTGTACATGTCCGATTCCTATGCGACCCTGCTCAAGGAAGGGACAATTAAGACAACGAATGGCAAGGGTAAGTGGAATATCAAAATTCAGTATCCGGATTGGGGACGATACCTTGTGAGGGCATTCGATCCGGCCTCCGGTCATAGCACGGCAAAGATCATTTACATTGACTGGCCAGGATGGGCCGGACGCTCCGGCGGGGTCGGTGACGGCGCAGCCATGCTGACGTTTTCCTCGGACAAGCCGGCCTACAACATTGGTGAGAAGGCTTCCGTCATTATTCCGGGATCAGCCGACGGCCGCGCGCTTGTAAGCATCGAAAATGGAAGCCGCGTCCTGCGAACGTACTGGGTAGAAACTAAAAAGGGCGATACGCCATTTGCTTTTGATGTCACAGCGGATATGACGCCGAACGTATTCGTGCACATTACATTGCTGC
>DASPNN010000036.1:0-9597 GCA_035626495.1 Chryseosolibacter sp. | reverse complement strand
CTTCCGGCAGGTCGGACCACAGCATCAGGTTTCTGCCTATGACCGAAGCGGAAGCAGCCCTGAGAAACGTCTTCGATAACCATTGAGACGGCAGACGGTACGTGACTGTCACTTCCCGGAGTTTGAGGAATGTCGGGTCATAGTAGTGGCTGAGGTGGGCGTTGCTCGTATTTATATTCCATGTGATATAATTAACCGGCGTTGTATTCGGCGCATAGACCCGGGTGTCATCGACGATGTTTCCCTCTTCATCGTACTCAACAGCACCTTCCACGACCACGACACCATGGGCGACGTAGGTGGCCCTTCCGGCGTTGGCATCATCGCGATATTGATTGACCGTTCCGGGATGAGTTCCTCCCCACCACATCTTCTGGTTCGTGGTTGAGTACATCAATCCACCGACCCTTCCGTCGATGGAAACAGCCACGCTAAAATTCCGGTATTGCACGGCATTTTGAATTCCATAAATCCAGTCGGGATTAGAATATCCGATGAACCGTTGATACGGATCACTCTGCGGAAACCCATTGCTTCTGAGGATAAGTTTCCCGCCCGGTGTCCGGAGGTATGGCCAATTGAAGACCTGGTCTGTGCGTGTGCCCACTTTGATATTACCCAGCTTGCCCGACCCGTCGTATACGGATTCGAGGTACCGCTTGTAGGTGCTCCAATTCACCGTGATGCCCCACGATAACGCGTCGCTTTTCACCGGAGTCGCGGTCAATGTGAGCTCGATACCTTTCCGGGAATATTCACCGCCGTTCTCTAGCAATGAAGTGTAGCCGCTTGCTGCCGAAACCGGAACGGTGATGATGTTATTGGAATCCTCTATGCGGTAGACAGCCGCGTCCAGGCCGATCGTTCCGTCCAGGAACCGGACATCCAGGCCCACTTCGTAGGTGTCGGAAGTCTCCGGGTGGATGTCCGGATTGATCAGTGTTCCGGGCACGGTGAGGGAGGGGGTGTTGTTCCAGTTAACCCCAGGGCTATACGCTTGGATATGCTGGTAAGGGTAGCTTGTACCGAGCGCGCGGATCCGCCCATCCGACACGCGCGACCACGACGACCGAACCTTGAGGAACGATATTTTTGCGGTGGTCAGATCGGCAAAGTCAGACACGACACCCGACAGCGCGACCGAGGGATAAAAGAACGAATTGTTTTTTACCGGCAAAGTTGAAACCCAGTCGTTTCTTCCCGTAACACCGAGGAAGATTCCTTTAAAAAATTCAACGTCCAGCGTACCGTAAACGCTGTTGACCTTTTCCTCCTCGATGTGACCTGACCCGCGCAACGGTTTTTCGGAATTGCTCAAGTTGTAAAATCCCGGGATGACCAGCCCGTCGGTGCTTTGCGAGTTGGTGCGAAAGGTCCGCCACCGGTTGGCGCCGCCTGCCGTCATTTGAAACGATATGTTGTCACGCAGCTCTTTCTTGTATGAGACAAGGACGTCGGTATTGAAGTTCAACTCGTTTTGTCCGAGCAGGGTCAGGTCCCCGCGGGAAATGTCGTTGTAACGCACCATACTTTTCGGCTCTTTCCAGGTCCGGTGCAAAGCATACTGATTGATACCGGTGCGCATCGTCGCCTGAACGTCTTTGGTGATCGAATAGTCGAATTTGACCTGGCCGAATACATTGTCTTTGTAGTAGCCGCGCAGGTATTCGTTTGCCGTAAAGAATGGGTTGTTGTACCAGGAGTTGTTGAAGTGTCTTTGTTGTACACCTTCTTTTCCTTTTGTCCAGTAGTTGCGTAAGTCGCGCACGTCAACGTCGGGCCCCGTCCACAGGATCAGGTTGTACAAATAGTTACTGGGGCCATATCCCACTTCCGGAAAGTTGTCAGTGTATTGTCTGTTGTAAGTAATGGATGCGTCGGCGCGCAAACTTTTAGCGACCTTGAATCCGCCCGACACCCCGAACGACGTGTTGTTAAGTGCAGTATTGGGCACGATCCCTTTTTGGTAGACGTGTGATGCCGACACGCGGAAGTTCCCTGATTCGTTGCCGCCACTGACACTGAAGTGATTGGTTGAGATCAAACCGGTTTCAAAGAAATTGCGGACGTTATCCTTGCCGCGCGACAAAAACGGCAGCGGAATCAGGTTGCCATCCTGGTCCACCGGGCTGTTAAACTGCGTGGTCTCCCAGAATCCGCTTGGCGTTGACGGATCGGGTTCGTCAAGCCTGGGACCCCATATCCAGCCGCCTCCTTCCAGACCGCTTCCCGACCCATCGACATAGGCGTACCTTCCATTATTGCCGTTGCCATAAGTGCTTTGTACATCGGGTATTCGAATGAAACTCGGCTGGAACATGGTACTGCTGTTAATTTCAACACTCGGTCCCTGGCTGGCGCGCTTCGTGGTGATCATGATCGCGCCATTACGCCCGATAGAACCATAGAGGGCCGAGGCGGTGGCACCTTTTAGGATGCTGAAGTTTTCTATGTCGTCGGCGTTGATTTTCCACAGGTCAGCATCGACACTTGGAACCCCATCGATGACAAGCAGCGGCTTTGCGCCACGCATGCGAATTCCGGGATCCTGGAACATATCGGTGGAATTGCGAATCTCTAATCCGGCCACCCGACCGGTCAATGCATTAATCACATTCGGTTCACGGGCCTTGGTGAGATCTTTTCCCTCAACTTTCTGCACTGCATAGCCGAGTGATTTTACTTCACGCTGGACGCCCAGGGCGGTGACCACAACTTCATCGAGGCTTTGAATATCGGCCTCCATGACGATGACAAGTTCAGAACGGTTTCCCACTTGCAGCTCAACGGTTTTGTAGCCGATAAAACTGCAGACAAGGATCGCCTGAGGGTCGCTGACCACAAGGGAGAACTTTCCCTGAGCATCGCTCACCGTTCCGGTCGAAGTGCCCTTCTCGTAGATGCTTACACCTGGTAGCGGTACCTGATCATCCAGGATGGTGCCTGTGACGGTCAGGGATTGTGCCTGCAAAAGAAACACCTGCAACGCCAGCACACCGGTTAGCACCAAGGTGCTGGAACGTGGAAAAACGCGCGGGGATAAGTACGGTTGTCTTCTTGTTTGCATGGTTTTAGGATTTATATTTTGATTGAACGTTCATTCAATTTATTTGTAAATATTCTGAATTTTTCTTGAAAAACAAATCCGTTGTACATACTTTAGGAAATCAAAGCAGATGGGACGAAAAAGTTTAGTACCGCTTCGGCAGAGGGAAATCATAAAGGCTTTCTATAAAGTAGCCCAGAAAGAAGGACTGGAAAATGCCTCCATCGCCAAGGTGGCTGCCGTGCTCGAAGTCAATCCCAGCCTGGTCATGCATTATTTCAAATCACGCCACGACCTTCTCCACGGTTTGATTGAATTTATTATGGAGCGTTACAGGCTCATCTATCCGGAAAATGGATCGGACCCGGAAAAAAGGATTCGCAGCATTATCAGCAGTCTGTTCTCCCGCAAGTGGGGAAAACTTTTCGACGACGGTGTGTTTTACAGCGGGTATGCGATGGTATTCCGCGATGAAAAAATCAAGGAACACTACAAAGCCTTGCACGATCAGCTGAGGGACCTGCTTGCGGGCGCGCTGAAAGAAGCGCGCGATAAAAAAGTCTTACGGGTCGAGGACGTCAACAAGTCCGCCGACCTGATTTTTATCTTTGTCGAAGGCGCCTATTATTATCTCAGTATGGTCAAGGACAAATCAGAATACCAGACGCGGCTGGCCCATTACGAAAAAAGTGTGCTCCAGTATCTGGGGCTTAACTAGATTTTCCTGGGTGAGACTGGCTGTACAGTCCCCACAACCCGATACACATCCATGCGGCGTTCAAAAAAAATGAAGCATAGTCTTCCCTCGAAAAAGTACTGATCGCCAGGCAAAGTCCGCCGAGCACATTCAATAATTGATAAGGCGCCCTGTCGGCCCTGATCTTTTTAAGAGTCAGCAGCGCGTAAGCCGTCAAAAAAAATATTGCTCCTGTCCAGGCAATGATCGTGTTCATAACTTCCCCTTGGTTGGTTGTCACAATTAAACATTAATGCGCGTTATCCTCCAAATGCAGCGTCGCCGAGCATGACCAATGATCCAAAAAGCCGCTCCGTATTATCCGGTCTCACAGCTACGCCACCTTGAACATAGTGCCGGAGCCGGGCCATCCATTGCCGGTCATTCACCACCTTAAATTTCGCCCTGTCGAATATCCAAAAGCCGCCTCCTGAAATTTCCGGTCACGCCCAATATCGGTCGTCGCTCGCTTAACCGGGCACGAAAATATTCGCGCTGCGGAAAACTAAAATCCTCGCCATGGAAAACCCGAAAAGTCGGAAGGCCGTCCGGGCAGTCCCGGAGGGCTTTCGAACGGTGACCCCATACCTGGTTGCTGACAACGCGATGGACCTGATTGCATTTATGCAACAGGCCTTCGGCGCGCAATTGACTTTCATGATGAAAGACGATGCCGGCAAGGTCATGCACGCGAGCGTGTCGATCGGCGACTCGCCCATCATGATCTCGGATCTGATGGACGACATGCAGCGGCACACCGCCATGCTTTATTTGTACCTCGACGATGTCGATGCCGTTTACAAAAAAGCGATCTCCGCGAAGGCAATACCCGTCAGGGAACCCACCGACGAATTTTACGGAGACAGGGCCGCGGCCGTCAAAGACGTTTGGGGTAACGTCTGGTGGATGGACACACAGGTGGAAGATGTGGATGAAGAGGAACTTGAACGTCGCTCCAGGGAAGCAATGAGGGACCGAAAAGAAACACGTAACCAGGTCAAAGTCTGACAAACATAGGGAGTCACAACAGACTTCCTTCCTGACGCCATACCCCTAACCGGGGGTGGCGGACGGAATTCAATTTTTTTCATTTTATTTGTTCATGTCAAAACTACGCACAGGCTACCCGCAGGTTCGCAATACCGTGTTTGCGTTTCTTTTTATGTCGATCGCCGTTCTGGATTGCACAGATGCGCGCAAAGCCGCCGGGGAATGGATCGACTTGTTCAATGGCAAAGACCTCAACGACTGGATTGTCAAGATCCACCATTACGAGCCTGGCGACAACTTCGGGGAGACCTTCCGGGCCAGGGACGGAATGATCCAGGTCAGGTACGATGCGTATGACGACTTCAACGACCGCTTTGGACACCTATATTACAAGCTCCCGTTTTCACGATTTCACCTGAGCCTCGAATACCGCTTCACAGGTTCGCTTCATCCTGGCGCGCCCAGCTACACCGTGTTGAACAGCGGTGTGATGTTTCATTCGCAGGATCCCCGAACGATTCCCAAGGAACAGAACTGGCCAATTTCCGTAGAGATGCAGTTTCTCGCAGGCCTAGGCGACGGCAAGCCGCGTCCCACCGGGAACATGTGCTCGCCGGGAACGGACATCGTTTACGAGGGGCGGATCTACGAGGGGCATTGTCTCAATTCTACCTCGGCGACATATTCGCGGGACGAGTGGGTGAGGGCAGAACTGATCGTACTCGGGGACTCGCTCATCACGCATGTAATCAATGGAGATACAGTCTTGCAATACTCGAAACCGACTATGGGAGGGGGGGTGGTTTCCGGATACGACTCCGCGTCATGGCAACCGGGGAAGCCATTGACCTCGGGCTATATCGGTCTCCAAAGCGAGGGGCAACCGATCGATTTCAGGAATATCCGGCTGAAAAAACTTTAACCGGCTTTCGGTTCTTCGCAATGTTGCATTTACTTCATCGGGAGAGCCAACCCGTGGCCAGCATCGCCGCATCCCTCATCAGGGACTGCAATACAACAGCAACTCCTCGTCCTTATCGGGAAAACGAAAGCGTTTTTCAAATTTAAGTCCGATCTTTTCCAACAGACGGATAGACCTGGCGTTGTGCGGCACCGTGATGGCAGCCAGGCGGGCAATACCGAACTTCTCACGAGCAAGGGATGCGATGGCGATAACCATCTCGACCGCATAGCCCTGCCCGCTGAACTCGGGCAGAAAAGCAAAGCCGATGTCGGGGATATCCAGTTGATCCCGGTTAAGAATTCCGCTCATGCCGATCGGCTGGCGAGTTTCCCTATGCTCGACAAGCCATAGGCCGTAGCCATGCAGGCGGTAACTTTTCAGTGGGCCGTTCTCCAGGTAAGCCTTCGCCTGCTCGTCATTTTTGACATTCCGGTCACCGATAAATTCAAGCCACCCGGGCGTGTTGAGCAATTCAATGATGAAATGGGTGTCGCCTAAGGTCAGCTCTCGCAATCGCAGCCTTTCAGTTTCTGTGATGTACTTCATGAGATTGCAAGGTAGCGATTGTGTCAGGATCCGCGCGCTATTTGCCCTGGCCATGTTCCCGCGGGCAGTAACCCGCGCATAGTCATTCGTACATAACGATTTGACAGATGGGCTGCGATTGCAGAAATCAATATCTTTGCCGATAGGCTCATTTTATGAAAAAGTCCATATTATTTGTCCTTGCGCTGTCTGCTCACCTCGGCGCTGGCGCGCAGGAAGCCGGGTATCAACCCGGGGCGATCATCACGCTTACCAACGAACGGATCGAAGGGCTGGTAAAAAATGTCAACTTGGCACCCGCCCGCATCCTTGTTGACATCAAATTCAAAAAGAGCGAAGGCGAGAAAGTTACCGTGTATTCCCCCGATGAATTGTTAGGATACGAGTCTCAAGGAAGTACCTATGTCCCAAAAACAACCTCGATGGGAAATAAAATCTTTGTCAAGAAGTTGATCACGGGTAAGCTCAGCTTGTATGGCGAGCTGGCCTTCGACGGCTCGGATTCATACAATGTGACACACGTCTATTACATACAGCTGGATACTGATCCGGTGCTTCGCGATGTGCCGCAAATCTCTTTCAGGAGTCAAATGCTAAAATACCTTAAGAACGCTCCAGGCTTGTGCAACCTCATTTCCGACAAGACTCTCAAATGGAAAGACCTCCCCAAAATCGTCGCCATGTACAATGAGGAAGTGCAGGTCCCGAACTGACGCAATTGTTGAACATCCAAATTATGGGCAATGCCAATCAGGAGGTGATCCGCAAGCTCAGGGCTGCCCGCGCGGAATTTTTGTCGAAGCCGCCGGCGTCGGTTTACGAACGCTACCTGGGACTGAAATCATTTTTCAGGAGTATCCAAGAGCCCTGGACGGGCTTGCAGTCAGATCAGCCGGAGGTACTTGCTTTTCATGAGGAGATGGTGACCTTTGCCATGGATCAACTCGAATCGTACTATGCGAGTGACCCGAACGCAATCGTCGGTATTTTTGAGATGATGGCGATGTTGCCATTGAAGACGGCAAAAATTTCTGAGGCCTTGGCGAAACGCTGCCAGAACTTTCGGGATGATTTGCAGGCGTATGGGCGCCACTAATTTCCTTTGCTTTTTTCTGCTGCCAGTAACAGTGGCACGGGCCACCGCCACGGTATTTATTTCCGCAGCCCAAGTTTTCCACCCGCGGGTTTTCCCATTCTTCGTCACAGTTGCTCTTTTTTCACAATGCGTTTGAGTTAGACGTAAAAATAAAATTGTTCCTCTCAGGCGAGCCGTAAACCTTAAGTGCCTGACAGTATGAGATATATTCGATTATTCTACAAAATTATTGTTTATCAATATATTTTTTATGTTATTTGATCGATAATTATTTTATAACAATAAAAATATTCATGAAAACACGACTTAAAACTCCCACTACACAGATCCTTGCAATCATGCGCGTGCTGGCCTGGGTTGTATTCTTCGGCCTGGTGATCAAGAGTGGAGCAATCGCTATTTCCTACGCAGTAAGCTGTGTCAACCCGCAGGCTGCCAAGACTCTGTATAAAGGACTGGATATGTATGAGCTGCAGCAGTTCAATTTCTGGCATTACACCCTGGCGGTGGCGTATGTAATCGCCGTGCCAGTCCTGCAGGCATGGATGTCGTTCTTAGTCATCAAAACGCTTTCCAAAGTTAACCTGACGAACCCTTTCAAAATTCAGGTCGCAGGGTTGCTTGAAAAAATCAGCTATACGCTCGCTCTGATATGGGTCGTCTCTGTGGGCAGCGCCGTTCACGCGTACGCGCTGCGCAAAGTATCGGACGTTGCGCTCCGCGCAGAAATCCTGGGTGAATTCCTGTTCTTTGCCGGTCTTGTGTTTATCATTTCCCAAGTATTCAAACGTGGCGTGGAGATTCAATCCGAAAACGACTTGACTGTATAACTATGCCAATCATTGTAAATCTGGATGTCATGATGGCGAAGCGAAAGATGTCGCTGAATGAGCTCTCAGAGAAAGTCGATATCACGCTGGCCAATCTTTCGATCCTCAAAACCGGAAAAGCGAAAGCGGTCCGGTTCAGCACCCTGGAGTCCATTTGCAAAGCGCTGGACTGTCAGCCGGGAGACTTGCTGGAGTACTCTTCAAATGCGGCGTTTGCCGGGGATGAAGAAACCCGATGAGACGCGGCAAGTTGCATTTTTGAAATCTCCGGCATCCTGGCGAACTTACCGCCATAGCTTTTCATTTATGAAACACTTGCTCGTTGCCCTGCTTGTGTGTTGTACCTCCTTCGCCTCCGCGCAAAAGAGCTTCACACTCATCTCCAACACGAACGTTATTGATGTCAAGAATGGCAAGGCGATAAAAGATGCATCGGTCCTGATTGGAGACGGCATTATTCAGGAGGTCTTTACAGGAAAAAAGATGAAGCTGCCCCCCGGCACCCATGTGATTGACGGAACTTCGAAATATGTCATACCTGGAATGACCGATGCGCACATTCACTTTTTTCAGTCTGGCGGTCTTTACACCAGGCCGGATGCCTTTAATTTCACCCATGTGGTTTCCTATCAGCAGGAAAGGGACTTTACGTTCAACAATACGGAAGACTATTTCCGGCGATATCTCCGCATGGGCATTACCACGGTCGCCGATGTCGGAGGTCCCCTCAGCAATTTTACGATACGGGATTCCATCAGTAAACGCACGCTTTCACCGACTGTGCTTGTGACCGGTCCGTTATTCTCGATGGTCGAGGACAAACCCCTAGACAACGGGGATGCTCCGATCATCAAGACCACGACGATCGCCGATGCCGACGCGCTGCTCGAGAAGATACTTCCGCTAAAACCGGACTATATCAAGATCTGGTATATCGTAACTCCGGATTTGCCCGCCGAAAAAACGTTTCCGGTTGTGCAGCACATCGCACGGCGGACACATGAAGCCAAACTAAAACTCGCCGTTCATGCGACCGAGCTCAAGACCGCGGAATTGGCTGTGGACGCCGGCGCCGACATCCTGGTTCACAGTGTGGATGACGAAGTTGTAACCGATCAGTTCATAAAAAAGCTTCTCAGCAGAAATGTCAGCTACATTCCCACTCTGGTTGTGGCCGAGGGCTACTACAAGACGATTGCAGGGAAATGGATACATCGTGCGGAAGATCTGTACTTCGCAAATCCTTTTGCCTACGGATCGCTCAGCGATACCGAGCACATGACTGACGCGCAGGTCCCCGACAGCTTCAAAAGGTACCGCGCGATGAAAAACCCGCCTGTCAACACACGTTTGGATTCCATCATGGGGATCAACCTTGTGAAGCTTTAC
>DASPNN010000035.1:0-6232 GCA_035626495.1 Chryseosolibacter sp. | reverse complement strand
TCTCACCGCAATCTTACCATGCTGGAGTTCGACCAGCTGTTTGACAATGGTCAGGCCCAAACCACTGCCACCGTACCTTCGAGTAACAGATGCATCCGCCTGGCTAAAGCTTTCAAAAATAGTATTCAGTTTCTCCGGTGGAATTCCCACCCCGGTATCAGTCACTTCAATTCTGACCCAGCATGTGTCCTTTTGCAGCCGGTCAACATCGCATACTACGTTGATCGAGCCTGAATGCGTGAATTTGACCGCATTGTTAATCAGATTGATCAGGACCTGATTAAGACGAACAGGGTCGCCCATTAAAATGCGGTTCAAACGCTCACTGATGTGATAATCCAAGCTTAGCCTTTTCTCCTTCGCCTGGTAAGCAAAAGTACTGACAAGCGCCGGAACAAGATCCTTGAGATTAAAAGGGATGCGCTCAAACTTGAATTTGCCCGACGCGATCGCGGCAAGGTCGAGGATGTCATTAATAATGACCTTGAGATTTTCCGCAGAATGCTTGATTGCATTCAGGTAGGTCTCCCTTTCTTCCGGACTTGGGCTTTGGCTCAGCAGACTGGCCATGCCCGCAATACCGTTAATCGGCGTGCGAATCTCATGGCTGATGTTGGCCAGGAACTGCTCCTTGGCTTTTTGAAGCCGCACAAGTTCCTCTGCGTCTCTCTTGCGCTGTGTAATATCGCGGCAGTCGAGAATAAACCCCGGCAAATTCTCCTTATGTTTTAGGTTGATGGCGTTGAATTCAAGGAACTTGTAAGAGCGGTCGGCGCAAAGAAATTGCAATTCGACCTTGGTAGTATATGCGCGTTTCTGACTTTGGGCAAACTTTTTCCGAAGCTCGTCCACGGAATTCGGCATGATGAAATCAAAGAAATTTTTTCCGATCAGGCTTTTGGCCCGATAGCCGAGCGTACCATGAACCGAAGTGTTGTGATAGTGAATGTTACCGTCGTAGTCGACAATAAAGATCAGGTCTGAGCCATCCTCGACGACGGCTTCATAGAATGAACCCCGCTTTACATACTGCTGGAGTTTCATATTATATTCCAGCTGCCTCCATTTCTTTCAGATATCGGTAAAGGCTCGACTTCCCGATATCCAGTTTCTTGGCGACTTCCAGCACGTTATTGTCGTACTTATTAAGAAAGTGACGAATGATCCGGTACATGTAATCCTGCATGGTCATTTCCTGATATAGGAATGACTCGAGGCGGGTGGTGCTATTGAAGGTAATATCCTGTGGTTTCAGTTCAGCGTCGGTTGCCATCACCGCAGCAAGCTCGATGACCGATTTGAGCTCGCGGATATTTCCGGGAAATGGATATTGCATTAACTTTTCCTGCGCCTCCTGGCCGATCTTGAACTTGTGCATGTGGTTTTCTTTCGCGAACTGGTCTAAAAAGAATTTTGCGATAAGAATCACGTCGGTGCCACGTTCCCTGAGGGGAGGCAACTGAATGGGCAAGCCCAGCAATCGGTAGTAAAGATCTTCGCGGAAACGACCCCCTTTGACTTCTTCCGCCAGGTCTTTGTGAGTGGCCGCAATGATCCTTACATCAAGCTTGATAACCTGGTTTCCACCGATCCGGGTCACTTCGCGCTCCTGGAGAACGCGCAAGAGTTTTGCCTGGAGGTTGAGATCCATCTCCCCGATCTCATCGAGAAATATCGTACCACCTTCGGCTTCTTCAAACTTGCCGATCCGCCGGGTGATGGCGCCGGTGAAAGCTCCCTTCTCGTGTCCGAACAATTCACTCTCAATTAGGTCGCGAGGGATTGCCGCAATGTTGACGGCCACGAATGGCTTGTTTTTCCGCTTTGAATTATAATGGATGGCCTTTGCGACCAACTCCTTTCCCGTACCGGTTTCGCCCGATATCGAGACAGAGATATTGGTTGTGCAAGCCTTTTCCAGCAATCCAAAGATTCTTTTGATTGCCGGGCTGGTCCCAATAATACTCTTTTCGAACTCATATTTCTCGGAAATCTCTTTCTTGAGGTAATCGATTTCCTTGATAAGCGAAGACTTGTTCCGGGCGTGGCTGATGGAATTGAGAAGCCTGTCTTTCGTCTCGTTGTCCTTGATGATGTAATCAAACGCGCCAGCTTTCAGCAATTCAACGGCCGTTCCGATTTTCTCTTGTGCAGACACGATGATCACGTTGATATTCGGGTCGTGGGTCCGGATCTGCGTCAAAACCTTTTCCCCCGGAAGGTCAGGCAGGGAATAATCCAATGTAATAATGGCGGGATTCTTGTGAAGATTGTCAAGGCATTCTTTGCCATTGGTAAAGTATTCAACTTCAAAGTCCGGATTCAACCCCAAAACGTATTTCAGGAATTTGGTATAGGCCGGGTCATCTTCAACAACGAAAATCTTTACTGGGTCCTTCTCGTACATGGACAGGTAGAATTCAAAAAGTAAATATACAATTTACGCAAGTTTTTTTAACTCAAAAGACAAATAAGGGCCTTCCACCCAATATCCTCAGCGGAATTCGCCCTTTGCCCCCTCGTTCCGGCCGCTTCATAGAAGTACTCGCTAAGATGAATGTCGGGCAGGGTTTGGTCGTAATTCTCCGACAACACAAACAAAATATAACTGTCCCCATTCCCATACATTTAGGCATTATTTGTTTATTTCGCGGGTTAATTCAGTAAATATGGCCCAGTCTTCGTGGTTTGGCAGTGCCGTTATTCCATTCCGTTTGGTGTTTTTGATGTGGGGCGTGTTTTTTCTGGAGGCCCTCCTGAGTTTCCCCACTGTTTTGTTCGGCATTATCCCTCGCACGGGAATCGGCCTGATCGGTATTCTTACCGCGCCACTTCTTCACGGTAGCCTTGATCATTTGCTGTCCAACACTCTACCATTGTTGTTTCTGGGAAGTGTTCTGTTTTTCTTCTATTATCCCATCGGGGCCACCGTATTCTTCAGATCGTATTTTTGGACGAATGTCATGGTTTGGCTGTTCGGTCGCAGCGACTCTAGCCATATAGGAGCAAGCGGCGTCGTCTATGGCCTTGCATTTTTTCTGATATTTTTCGGAATATTCCGCCGGGACTTTCTGTCCATTGTAATTTCTGTCGTCGTGATCCTGCTTTACGGCGGGGTGATGTACGGCGTGTTGCCAACGGATCCGCGCGTATCGTGGGAGTCCCACTTTGCCGGCGCGTTGGTTGGCATCTACACGGCGATCGGACTGAGTTCTAAAAAAGACGTCAGCTGACTTATGGATGCGAATGTTAAAAAGATTTTGTCCGACCTCAAGGCGCGCAAATTTGCACCGGTCTATTTCCTTCAAGGGGAAGAAACATTTTATATTGATGTTATCTCCGACATCATTGAAGCAACCGTCCTCACGGAATCCGAAAAAGCTTTTAACCAGGTAGTTGTCTATGGCAAGGATGCAACAATGGCCGCGATCCTCACGCATGCGCGACGATTTCCGATGATGGCCGAAAGGCAGGTCGTGATTGTCAAGGAAGCCCAGGACATTCAGGACCTGAACAAGGAGATCGGCAGCAAGCTTCTCCTCGACTACCTGAGCAAGCCCGTCCCCAGCACCGTGCTGGTCTTTTGTCACAAGCACAAAGCGCTGGACAAAAGAAAAGAGTTGGGCAAGAAAATCGACAACTTGTCTGTATGTCTTACCACAAAAAAAATCTACGATAACCAGCTGCCTGAATTTGTCGCCGAATATGCCCGCGAAAAGAAAATTACCATCGAGGAGAGCGCGATCATGGCCCTCTGTGAATTTGTCGGTAACGACCTGCACAGACTGGCGAATGAGATCGATAAACTGGCCATTGCCTTGCCGAAAGGCGAGTCGATTACGGCCGATAAAGTGATGAGTCAGGTGGGAATCAGCAAGGAGTATAACATATTTGAACTCCAGCGCGCAATCATCCAGCGCGACGTGCTGCAGGCGAACAAGATCGTAAACTACTTCGAGAGTAACACGAAAAAGAATCCCATCATCCCGGTCGTTGCTTTTTTGTTTTCATTTTTCAGCAAGCTTCTCGCCGCCACCCAGGTGGCCGACCGCAACGATAAAGCGCTTGTCGCTGCCCTCAAGATCAGCCCCTATGCCGCGAAAGATTACCTCTCAGCACTCCGGCAGTTTCCGCTGGAAAAGATCGTGCTTGTCATCGCCGCTCTAAAAGAAGCCGACTTGAAACTGAAAGGCGTGAACGCCGGCTCTGAAACAGACGGGCAAATATTTCGTGAACTTGTCTATCGTATCCTTCACTGATCGACGTGAACTGAACTGACCGACGAGAAAACCGTTCATAGGTCGCTGGTTATTATTCGGCAGAATTTTATAGCTTTGGGTCCATGCATTCAAGGCATAGGCTCAGTTTTTGCTCAGACTTAAAAGAGCAGCTCGCTGCAATAAATCCTTTGCATTCCAGTTTTAATTTAAATAAAGTATCGCTTGTGAAGCACGTTTTCCTCGGGTTGTCTTTACTTCTATTTTCATATCACCTTCACGGCCAGCATCAGTTATCCCAGTCAAAATCCGAACGACTGTTTCAAAAAGGGTCTGAAATGATTGCCCACCAGAACTACGGCGCGGCACGCAAGATCTTTACCGAGTTTCTCGAAACAGCTTCGCCTTCTGACCCAAGAAGGGGAGACGCACGCTACTACGTCGCCTTCAGCGCGCTCAGCCTCGGACACAGCGATGGCGAGAAATTGATCGATGATTTCATCGCCGAAAACCCTGCAAACACAAAGGCTGCATCTGCCTTCTATGAGTTGGCGAATTTCTTTTATAATGAAAAGAACTATACGAAGGCGTCCCACTATTATTCCAAAACCGACTTTCCTTCTTTGTCTCAGGCCCAGCAAAGCGATGCCCATTTCAAATGGGGATACAGTCTGTTCACTGCAAAAAAACTCGATGCGGCCCTGGAGCAGTTCAACCTTATCAAGAACCAGGGCACAGCGTACTCGCCCGCCGCCAATTATTATGCGGGATTCATCGGGTACTCAAAAGGCGATTATCAACAAGCGTTGACGGATCTAAAAAGGGCCGAGGCCAATAGCGCCTACGCCAATGTCGTACCATACTTGATCGCCAACATCTATTACAAGCAAAAAGATTATGATGAACTGATCACTTACGCTAACGCTGCCAAAGACAGAGAAGGCCTGGCAAATGCTTCGGATTTTTATATGCTTCTGGCGGAAGCTCAATATTTTAAAGGCGATCACCGCAATGCCGTTGCCAATTACGAAAAATACTTCGGCGATAACCCTGGTAAAGCGGAGAGCCCGTTGCTGTTCCGTGCCGGCTATGCCAACTACGCGTTATCACAGGTTCCGAAAGCCATCGACTACCTCGCGAAGGCCGCGGCTAAGAAAGATTCAGTAAGTCATTATGCTTCTTATTATCTCGGTATCTTGTATTTGCAAAAAGGCGAAAAAACCCTGGCGGTCAATTCTTTCGATCATGCGAGAAAAATTGCCGACGACCCCGCGTTGGCCGAAGAAGCGTCTTTTCAGTTTGCAAAAGTGTCATACGATGCCGGCCGGCCCGACCAGGCAATCAGCGAGTTTGAAAAATTCCTCACAACTTACACAAAAAGCGCGCATACCAGCGAAGTGAAAGAGCTCTTGGCACAAGCATATCTCAACGGCAATAATTTTCACAAGGCCATTGAATACATTGAAGCCCTGCCGACACGTACTCCATACGTTGACCAAGCCTATCAAAAAGCAACTTACCTGCAGGGAACCGAGTTGTTTAATAAAGAGCAGTACCCGGACGCAGTCCCATATTTTGAGAAGTCGCTGAAATACCCGCGCGACCCTGCCTATGTCGCACTTGCCAGTTTTTGGGCTGCAGAAAGCTATTCGATCGGACGCAAATTCGAAGAGGCGATCGGGCATTATACACGCGTTGCTTCCATGGGGGGAAAGGCCGACGCCGATATACTGGCAAAGGCCCATTACGGGTTGGGTTATGCCTTTTTCAATCTTACACAATATGACAAGGCACTGGCGAGTTTCCGGGAATACGTTGCCCGCACCGACCGCGGAACTGCTAATCATGTAGATGCATTGATCCGGCTTGCAGACTGCTATTACGTTTCCAAGCAGTATGGACCGGCCCTCGAACATTACAACCGCGCAAGGAATATCGGGTCCCCCGACAACGACTACATTCTATTGCAAAGTGGCATTATTAATGGCATACAGCGCAACTATGACGAGCAACGC
>DASPNN010000034.1:0-5230 GCA_035626495.1 Chryseosolibacter sp. | reverse complement strand
TCGAATGCATTCCAAGGACTCATGGAAAAAGATCGGGGCAACCAGCAATCCATCGGGTTTTGTGCGAATGCATGCCTTTACCGATTTAATGAAAGAGTCTTTGTCGTAAAGATCAAATTTGAAAGTCTTCACCATAACGTTATACTGTGACCAATCACTTGCAGCCCGCGCAACGCCGTCATTCGCAAACTTCCAGTATTCATCCTGCGCGGGGTCGGGAATTACCGCCGCGATCCGGAAGGATTTATTAGATCCAAGAGTTCGCGCCAGAAGGTTGGGGGTGTACCCGGTTTTTTCAATGATCGCCATGATTTTCTTGTAGGACTCTTCCGACACGCCGCTGCGCTTGTGAATGACCCGGTCAACGGTTCCCAGCGACACGTTGGCAAGTTTGGCGATGTCTTTAAGTTTTATGATCTTATTCATATTCACCGATTCACACGAAGAAACATCGATTTTTCGACTTTTTTTGCGCACACACCATTTAATTTTCACGAACGGTCTTGAAAAACGCTATCTTTGCGTGCACGTACACGTAGTATAACGTTAACGCACACAAAATTTTCATTTAATGAACAGGCTTCCGTTTCTCTTCGTGGTTTTGCTGGCTTTTAGCTGTCGTCAGAACCAGGTTCCCGCCCCGTCGGCCGTTGGTGCCATCCCGAGTGAGGCGCAACTGCGATGGCATGAAATGGAAATGAACGCCTTTATTCACTTCACGATCAATACATTTACCGACAAGGAGTGGGGCTACGGTGACGAAAGTCCACAACTATTCAATCCAGCGGCTCTTGATGTAGACCAGTGGATTATCACCTTGAAAGACGCTGGCTTCAAAGGCGTGATTTTAACAACCAAACACCACGATGGTTTCTGTCTGTGGCCGTCCAAGTTCACGGGGCATTCGATCGAGAAGAGCCCGTACAAGGAAGGCAAGGGCGACATTGTGAAGGAAGTTTCGGAGGCATGTAAACGACACGGACTCAAGTTTGGGATCTATCTGTCACCATGGGACCGTAACCGGGCAGACTATGGAACACCGGCATATGTTGAATACTACCGCAACCAGTTAAAAGAGCTCTTCGATAATTACGGGCCTGTATTCGAAATGTGGTTTGACGGAGCAAATGGCGGCGATGGCTATTACGGAGGCGCGCGCGAAACACGTCGGATCGATGGGGCAACCTATTATGACTGGCCCCGCACCCTTAAGCTTGTCAAGGATATCTCTCCCGACATTCTTTTCTTCAGCGACGCCGGACCGCACATCCGGTGGGTCGGCAATGAGCGTGGAGTTGCGGGAACTACCAACTGGAACACAATCACCCCGGATACGCTTTACGCGGGCAAACCGGGACTCGAGAACCTGCTGCAGGAGGGCTCGGAAAATGGTACACGGTGGATCCCCGCTGAAGTCGATGTCTCAATTCGCCCGGGATGGTTTTATCATCAGAAGGAGGACAGTCTTGTGAAAACCCCTGAGAAATTGTTCGAAATCTATCTGAGTTCAGTCGGACGGGGCTCCACACTGCTTCTGAATGTTCCCCCTGATAAGAGAGGCCTGATCCACGAAAAAGATCTTGCAGCATTGAAGGCTTGGAAATTGATGGTCGATGCTGCGTTCAAAACAAACTTTGCATTGACCGCATCCGCGGTCGAAGCCACCGCGGTCCGTGGTAACGACGCCCGATATGGCGCGGGCAACACAACAGACGCCAACCCTTCAACTTATTGGGCGACGGACGACAACATCGTCACCGGTTCTATTGAAATCACGCTGCGCGAACCTCGAACAATTCAGTATGTGGTGCTCCAGGAATACATCAGGCTTGGGCAACGCGTTCGCGCGTTTACGGTCGAAGCGATGACCGGCGGCGGGTGGAAAACAATTGCTGAAGGAACCACGATTGGATATAAGCGCATCCTCAAAACCACGCCACAGCAAACTGCACGAATACGCGTCAACATCGTTGATGCAAAAGCCTGTCCCTTGATTTCATCGATCGGCATCCATTGACGGGTGGCCTGCAAAAGGGCCGGCGCCGATGATTTCTGTATGTACACTTATCGCGCATCATGGGCGGATCAACCGTCGCTGCCGTTTCTTGCGGTAGGCCGGTGACATTTTACACGGCGATTATCATTGAAAGTCCTTCAAAAAAATCACACGGGAACTGCTCCGGGCAGCTGATTTTATCTTAAAAAGGCTCCGTTTCTTCAAAAAACTACCTTTGTAGTCGTGTACGTGCACAAAGGCTCCGTGTACGTAAACGAAAGCGGTTTTTTCTTGCTAGTATCCGCGTCTTACCCTAGTTTAGCATCACGTTAAGGCTCGGAGTGCACCCGAACCTTAACCATTATGAACAAACTAATTAACGCAACATGAAAAATGCTTTACTCATTTTGATCTTGCTGTTCTCAGCAAGTTTTGCCTCTGCGCAGACCGTGACCGGACAGGTCACATCGGAAGCAGATGGCGGCCCCCTGCCGGGTGTTTCGGTGGTGCTGAAGGGGAGCTCATCCGGCACAACCACCGATGCGGATGGCAAGTACACACTCGAAGTTAAAGGCCCGAGCGATGTGCTTGTCTTCTCCTTCATCGGATTTGCTAGTCAGGAAGTGAAAGTCGCCGGACAGACGTCGCTCAACGTCGTGCTCGCCGAGGACATTGCGCAGCTCAATGAAGTGGTGGTCACCGCGCTGGGTATCTCCCGTGAAAAGAAAGCGCTCGGCTACGCGACGGCCACCGTTGACAGCAAGCAGCTTACTCATACGGCCACACCGAATTTCGCCTCCGCTTTGTATGGTAAGGCGCCAGGTGTTCGCATTGCCACCACGCCAGGCGGCGCCACGAGCGCGGTGAACATTACGATCCGAGGGATCAACACCATCACTGGAAAAAGTCAACCTCTCATTGTTCTCAATGGCGTACCCATCCGCGACGGGGAAGTCAGCAACAACAACTATTGGGAGGATCAGCGCCTGCGTGGGAACGGGTTGCTTGACATTAATCCAGAGGACATCGAGAACATTTCGATCCTCAAAGGCGCCTCCGCCGCTGCACTTTATGGCTCCGACGCGGTGAACGGCGTAGTTCTGATTACAACAAAGAGTGGAAAAGGTACAAAAGGATTCAAAGTCGATTTTTCCACAAGCTACAGTGTCGATAAGGTCGCATACCTGCCGCGTTATCAGAATGTGCGCGGTCCGGGGGCGCCATTAAACGTTGCCAATGACGGCCAGGATGCGGATGGATTTGTATGGTATGATACCGATGGCGATGGCGTAAGCGAAACCCGCGGTGTGACCGGATTTTCCATCAACTTCGGTCCCAAGTTCGACGGTCAGCCGACGATGACCTGGGATGGCAAGATCAGGCCGTACGTCGCCCAGAAAGACAACTACGCAGGACTGTTTCAACCTGCGCACAACAAGGTCGCAACCATTGCCATCACGCAGGGTGGCGAGAATTCAAATACCCGCCTCTCGTTTACACGCCAGGAAAATGAAGGCGTCAGCCTGGGCTCGAAGAACGACAAAAACATCGTGAACCTGAATAACAGCTTCGCACTCGGGCGCAATTACACACTGGACATCGCCGTCAATTACATCAACCAGTTCACAAAAAATCGCCCGTACTCGATCGACCGCTTGACCAACAACTTCGCAGGTATGATGGGTCGCTTCGACAACGCCGACTGGTACCTGGACAAATACAAAACCAGCAAGGGCTACCGTTTCGTCACTGGTTCCAACCAGAGTCTTACACCCGAGGAAAACATCCGCTACAACGGCATGCGCGGCGACCTCATGGATTATGTCTGGCGCGTGAAGGAAAATCAGTCGGAAGAACGCAGCGACCGTGTTATTTCAAGTATTACCAACAACTGGGATATCGTCAAAGGCTTACAACTGCGCGGCAGATTTGCCGCCGATCTTACCTCGATGCGGACAGAGAGCCGGAACTCGACCGAAATACCGCTCACATTCGGAAACTCGGGATATTTCGCGCTCGAAAACTTCAACAACAGCCTAATGTATGGCGATGTAATGCTGACCTACAGCAAGGCCATCACGCCTGATATTGAAATCAATGTCATGGGTGGATACTCGGCCAATAAAGAAGTCAATACCATGGTCTCCCGTTCGACCAATGGCGGATTGAGCACCGAGAATATGTTTGACATCTCCGCCTCGGTCAATACGCCGAACAGCAACTCGCTCCGCTCGACCCTGGTGAAAGATGCTTTCATCGGCACGGTGAACGGCAGCTACAAAGAGTTTCTTTTCCTGGAAGCTACGATTAGAAGAGACCGCACCTCAACCATGCATCCATCCAATAACAGTTTCGTGTATCCTTCCGTAAACTCTAGCTTCGTTTTCTCGGAAGCGTTCGATGTTCCCACGTTCCTGTCTTATGGCAAAGTCCGCGCCTCATGGGGTATCGTTGGTAATTATCCCGACCGCTACCTGGCCAACATCGCCTACGACCAAAACACCCTGGGTGTTCAGGAAGTAGGAGGGCAACCGGTCCTCTATACAACGCTGCCGAGCACCTTCGGAAACGACAACATCAAACCTGAACAAAAGCACGAGATCGAGCTCGGCCTTGAAACGCGTTTTGCCGACAACCGCGTCGGCTTTGACGTCACATACTACAATGGTCAGATCCGGGACCAGATCCTGCCCCTGACCATCCCTGCCTCCGCAGGCGCCACTTCTGTTTTGACAAACATCGGTACGCTCCGTAACAAGGGCGTCGAGCTCGCCATCTCGGGAATGCCGGTAAAAAACAATACGGTCACCTGGGAAGTGGTATTCAATGTGGCACGGAATACAAACATTGTTGAAAAGCTTGCATCCGGATCGAATGAGCTTCTTCACGCCGACTATGATGGCAATGCGGCCCAACTGAGATCGATCGTCGGCCAGCCCATGGGCGATTTTTACGCGCACCCTGTGGCAGCACATGACAACGGCGGCTTGATCGTCGACCCGAATGGCCTCTACAAAGTCGACCCTGACAGGATGGTAAAGATCGGCAATGCTATGCCGAAAGCAGTCGGCGGTCTCATTAACACGATCGGCTGGAAGGGCTTTACACTGAACGCAGTCATCGATTACCGGTACGGCGGCCACATTATGCCCACTGCCATCAACTGGATGATCAGCCGCGGATTGCTGGAAGAAAGTCTGAACTATATGGACAAAGAGCACGGCGGCCTGAGTT
>DASPNN010000033.1:0-3003 GCA_035626495.1 Chryseosolibacter sp. | reverse complement strand
AGGCAAAGCTGATCGTCAAACAAATGAAGCCGATTATGGACCTGCGGCTCCTCTATTTCGGGTTCTACAAGGGGGAGCCTGTTTCATTTTACCTTTCGTTGCCGGAGATCAATCAGATCTTCAAATATTTGAATGGCAAGCTTAATTTGTTCGGGAAACTGAAGTTCCTTTGGCACCAGCTGCGAAAGACCAATCGCAAGGCTTTCGGCATTCTGTTCGGTGTGGTGCCTGAGCATCAGGGCAAAGGGCTGGATGGCGCTATGGTCGTCGCCGCGCGCAAAGTACTCCAGGATGAATACAGACGGTACGATGAATATGAGATGAACTGGATCGGCGATTTCAACCCGAGAATGATCAATGTCGTTGAGCAGGTCGGCGCCGAAGTCGTGAAAAAGCACGCGACATACCGAAAGCTATTTGACGATTCTCGTCCTTTCCGCCGATCGGCAATCCTCCATTAGCACCCGTTCGCACGGCTAAGGCTCCCATTGGCTTTACCCTTCCCTCCCGGACCAGTTTCAATTTGGCTTTAACAATCCTGGCGAATCCTTTACATTCGCGTTTGGATTGAAGACGATGAGACACAAAACCGGCGTGCTGCTGATCAACCTGGGAACTCCTGACAGTCCCTCTGTCGGGCACGTTCGCTCTTACCTTTCGCAATTTCTCAACGACCCGCGCGTGATTGACATTCCCTGGCTGGCGCGCAAAATACTGGTGAATCTTATTATTGTTCCCTTCCGGGCGCCAAAATCCGCCAAGGTCTACAGGAAGCTGTGGACGCCACAGGGTTCGCCGTTACTGTACTACAGTGAGCAGGCACGAGACCTGCTCCAGCAGCAGTTGGGCAACGACTATGAGGTTCACCTGGCCATGCGTTACAAACATCCGGCGATTGCCGATGTGCTCGAAAAGATGCGCAGGCTCAACTACTCCAGGATCATTGTCGTGCCGATGTTTCCGCAATATGCTTCGGCTTCCACGGGATCGGCACTGGAGGAAGTTATGCGCGTGGTTAGCAAGTGGTGGGTCATTCCGCAAGTGAAGCTGATCTCGCAGTACTACGACCACCCGTTGTACATCCATGCCTTTTCCGAGATCGGAAGCAAGTACGCTATCGCGGATTATGACCACGTGCTTTTTTCCTATCACGGACTGCCGGAAAGACAGCTTGACAAAGTTTACAACCAGGGTCTTTGTGCCAGCAAAGATTGCGAGCACGAGGTGAATGACGAAAACAAATTCTGTTATAAGGCAACTTGTTTTGCAACTACCAGGCTACTGGCTAGCAGACTGAATATACCGGAAGGGAAATATACCGTGTGTTTTCAGTCTCGTCTCGACGAAGGTTGGGTCAAGCCGTATTCGGATACTGTCATCCGGGAGTGCGCTCAAAAAGGAATGAAAAAGCTGCTGGTTTTTTCACCTGCATTTACCGCCGATTGCCTGGAAACCATAATCGAAATTGGCGAAGAATATCAGGAGCTGTTCCACAGCCACGGCGGTGAGAAAATTCAGCTCGTCGAAAGCCTCAACGATCACCCGCGATGGATCGAATGCCTGAAAGACCTGGTACTTTCCAATTGATCACGACGCTGCGACCTTTGTCACGGAATCGATGAACCGGTCGAGGTCTTTGGTCGATGTGTAGACGTGTGGCGTGACACGCACCCCGGACACTTTTTCCCACTTGATGGCCACTGTATGGATCTGGTGCTCGCTCATCAGTCTGGAGGCCACCAGTTCGGGGTCCATGCCGGTCACGGAGAAATTGCCCAATGCGCACGAAAACTCGGGCTTGAGCGAAACGTTGAGCTTAATACGGCTGTTTTTTTGTAGCCGCTCACACCAGTAATTTTTCAGATATCGTAGCCGTTCTTCTTTCCGCTTGCTGCCGATCGCGTGATGAAAGCCGATGGCATGACTGATTGCGTGCTCGGGCGCAAAAGAACGCGTCCCCAGTGTTTCGAATTTACGGATATCGTTAGACTGCGGCTTGTCGTTAGGGAACAGTGGCCACAAGCCGGCGATGTTTTCCTTCCTAACGTACAGCATTCCTGTCCCAAATGGGGCGCACAGCCATTTATGCAGACTTGTTCCAAAATAATCGGGGTTAAAATCGGAAACTCTGAAGTCCATATGCGCGAAGGTGTGGGCCCCGTCGACAATGGAAATTATTCCGCGCTTGCGCGCTTCCTCACACAGTCTTTTCACAGGAAGTATCTGGCCTGTCCAGTTGATCATGTGCGTGATATGCCATGCTTTGGTCCTGGAGGTGGTTGCGTCGGCGAATAGCTTGACGATCGCTTCGTCATCCTCGACCGGCAGGTCGAACTCGAGCCACTTGATTCGAATGCCATCGCGGAGCTCTTTCTGCTTCCAGGCATGAATCATGTTCGGGTAATCATTCCGGGTCATGACAATCTCATCGCCCTTGGCGAGTGTCAGACCGTGAGTCACAGTCGCCAGCGCCTCCGTTGCGTTCCTGTTGATGGCCACCTCATCAGTGCCGGTACCGGCAAGTTCCGCCAGCTTTCCCCGAATCGCTTCGCGCCCCTTGTCCAGGATGGACCACATGAAGTACGTCGGCCCTTCGTTGCTCAAATGGTAGTAACGGTCCACGGCGTCCTGTACTACTTTCGGTTGAGGGCTCACGCCGCCGTTGTTGAGGTTAAGAATGTTCGGGGATACCGTATATGCCTGGGCAATCCGTTGCCACAGATCTTCATCATTCGCGGCATCCAAAGCTGGCTTCTTATTCAATGACAAAAGGGCATCCGAGACATCTTCCGCCATCGCGTGGGCAGCTACCCCGCTGAGTGCGATTGCGCCAGCGCTGGCCAGCGATTTCCTAAAAAATGATCTCCTTGAGTTCATGGAATCCATGGTTAATGAGAAGGATAAGGTAATCAAAATAATGGGAAACATGGTCACGTTTGTGACGAAAGACTACTCCATGTCCTTGAGCTCGATTTCCAGCGCGCGGGTGCTGCTGTATATTTC
>DASPNN010000032.1:0-17008 GCA_035626495.1 Chryseosolibacter sp. | reverse complement strand
AACAAGTCGCTAAGGCTTCCAGGGACCGAAGTGGACCATGCGTGAAGACCCGGACTGGCGTCGCGACAGCCCGTGGTGTCCTTTTCATTCTTTGCATTCAGGCACTCACAAAAACCGGGCATGTTTCTTTTCGACTCTCTTTCGAGACAAACAACCTTCTGTCCTTTCCACGCCGAGCGGTTCTCGCGAAGCGAAATTTCATAACAGAGTGGTGTTGGTTAAGGTGATAATTAAAATTTCTGGAACAAGTTTATGAGAAAAAAACTACTCGTTCGATTCAGTGTGCTTTATACACTTAAGTGCCTCCGCGTGCCGATCCTGGCCTTCCTTCTGATCGTGTTGCATCTACGAGCAAATGCCCAGCTACAGCTGCTTAAAGATGTAAATACTTCTGAAGACGTCTACTTCAATGAGTACAGATACCTGACCCATGCCGGAACCCATTTCTATTATGTAAGCCGGAATGAGTTATGGCGCAGCAACGGAACAAAAGAGGGAACATTCCGTCTCCGGGCTTTTGCCAACATCTCGAACCTGGCCATGATGGGTTCGACGCTTTACTTCGCGGCCGACAATGGCAGCACGGGCCTCGAGCTTTGGAGAACCAATGGAACGGTAACAGGCACTGTGATGATCAGGGATATCTACCCTGGTACGACAGGCTCAACACCAAATTCCTTCACCAATGTGAACGGGACCATTTATTTCTCCGCTCGCAGCGCCACGCACGGAGTCGAGTTGTGGAAGACCAACGGAACGGCAGCCGGAACCGTGCTCGTTAAAGACATCCTCACCGGAACCGGCAGCAGCAACCCCGGACAGATGGTGAACCGGAATGGCATTTTGCTTTTTGTGGCCAACGACGCAAAGATCGGATATGAGCTTTGGCGCAGCGACGGAACAGCCGCTGGTACGCATGTGGTGAAAGACATTCGCACAGCTTATCGGGCAAGCAGTCTGGCGCGGTATCTGACCAATATAAACGGAACCGTATTCTTCAGCGCCATCGATGATACCGGTGGACGGGAACTGTGGAAAACCGACGGCACTGCGGCCGGCACGGTCCGGGTGAAAGACATCCGCCCCGGTACGATCGGCTCCGACGTCGAGAACCTGATCAACCTGAACGGGACACTCGTGTTTACCGCGGACGACGGCGTCAGCGGTGACGAGCTGTGGAAGAGTAACGGTACGAGTGCCGGAACTGTGTTGCTCAAAGACCTCAATCCCGGCGCGCAGGGGAGCAATAATGCCTATCCTGGCGTCGATGACCCGGCGCCGATGTCCAACTTTACCGTTATCAACGGACTGTTGTATTTCACCGCGGCGCGCGACTATAGCAATTTTATTTATCGTACCGATGGGACAACAGCCGGTACGATCGAGATCGCCGAAGTGGGATGGAGTGATTGCTGCGGCGGGTCACTGTGGCCCTATCCGCAGTTCACCTATCTGAACGGCGACGTCTATTTTTACAATTTTTTCTGGGATGAGACGCTTTACTATTATACCGCGCACCTGTACAAGATGCCCTACAACGGCACGACGCCGGTAAAAGGAGCCGGCTTTGCTTCTAACTACGGGGGGCCTATGCTTGCGCTCGGCAACAATCTTTTTACCATTAATCGGCTGGATCCAAACAAGGGTTATCAGCTGATTAAATCCGATGGCACAACGGCAGGAACAACCGTCCTGATCGACAACACTTACAATACAAATGGGAGCGATATTGATGAAATGCTCACGCTCAACGGCCTGGTCTATTTCCGCGCGCGAAGCGGGAACACCGAAGAAATCTGGCGGACGGATGGGACGCCCCAAGGGACGATCAGGCTCGGCAAGTCCGCGCGCGGCTATCCCTGGGTTGCCGCGGGAAATTATGTTTACTGGGTCACATTCACGGATGCCGGTTTTTGGCAGATCTGGCGAAGTGCGGGTGCGGTCGCATCGACAGTTAAGATCCTGGAAGGCAGCTTGCACGACATGGATAACCAGCCGCCCAAGCAGATGGTCAACGTCAGTGGCCGACTTTATGTGTCTACAAAAAGCGGCAAGCTTTATCGCAGCGACGGGACGGCTGCCGGCACGCGCATGCTGGCCGACTTTCCAATAATCAAAAATTTATTTGCCGGAGCGGGAAAGGCTTTCATATTCGCCATCACAGCGAACCAGGTCTATGAGCTTTGGAGGGCAGACGCTTCGGGCGCGTACCGCGTGTCTACGCTTGCTTCGGGCGTCAACGATCTCACTTCAGCTTACTACCCGTCCGTGACGATCGGCGGGGCCACTTACTTCGTCGCGTTTGACAACATTCATGGCAATGAAGTCTGGCGGACCGACGGCACGGCGGCGGGCACTTATATGGTGCAGGACCTGAGCACGGCTGACAAGGACAACGAGTGGTGGGAGGAGGAGCACGGGATCCAGGCGATGGTCGTCCACAACAATTCGTTGTATGTCAGCGCTTGGGACAGTGAAAGGAAATGGTGGATATGGAAACAGACCGGGCCGCGAACCTTTACTAAGCTGCGCCAGATTCACGGGGCCGTCACCATGAAGAGCTTCAACGGTAAACTTTACATTTGGGCGCTTGATTATCTGAACGCGGACGGAAACGCGGTATATGTCACAGACGGAACTGCCGATGGTTTTGAATATCTCGGAACTTTCGACGGCGAGTTTGAAAAAACAGACCTGGGTATTGTCGGCAATGTCATTTATTTCAGCGCACGTCGCGGTTCAAGGCTCTGGCGCACCGATGGTACCCCCTGTGGAACCTTCCAGGTCTCAAACCCGGGCATTTACTTCCCCCGCGTGTCTGAAGGGCTCGGAACATCGCTGATCGTGGGGTCGCATACGCCGACCATCGGACACGAACCTTATGTCTATCGGAACATCAACAGTCAGAATCCAAGCCCGTGCGCAACAACGCTGGCCATAAAGGAACCAAAACAAAAGGGAAAGCCACTCAAGACCTACCCGAATCCCTACACGCAGGAGTTTAGAATGCGCGTGGATGGCGAGGACGATGAGATCGTCGATGTGGCCGTGTACTCCTCTGCAGGATTCCCGATCGAGACGTTCAAGGGCATCAAAGCCAATACAGATTACGATCACCTGGGCACCACCTGGGCCCCGGGGATTTATATTGTCAAAGTGTTGCGTGGATCGGAAACCACCACACACCTGCTCGTGAAAAAATAAAGAAATGCCTGTCGGGGTATAAATGAAAAACGCTTTCGCGAGGAAGCGTTTTTCATTTCCCGAGGTCCATAAAAAAAATGTAGTGGCCGCAACTTACGTCACGGACCACTACGGGGTAACCAGCGGGGATTAATTATATCTTAGTCAACCTCTTGGGTGGACCGCATCCATACAAGGCGGTTCAGCTCTTTTTGCACAGTAAAGATTTCGTTCAGCGGCAAGCCCAGCTCCTTATGATAGATCCGATAAATCAGCTGCCATTCGTCGCGGTCCATAAAACCGTCGGCGTTGGCCAGCACGCATAACCAGGCGACGATGCGGATCTGCTCTGTACGGTCAAGTTTTTTGATGGATTCGATGCATTCAGTCAATAAGGTTTCATGATCGCGTGATTTAAGCTGATCGAGCTGGGCGTGAAAGTCGCCCTCGGAGATCGACTCAGCTTTCAGCATTTGCTTCGCCGACCGGATCTCCTTGTCATTGACATTTCCGTCTGCATAAATGAGCAGGAAGTACAGTCGGGTAATGATCGTATTGTAATTCATTTGGGTTGTTGGTGACGTCCTGTGATTTCGAAAAATGGTGCCAGAAAGCCATTCCTGCGAAAACGTTACCGCCAGCGTGTTTTTAGGACGTCTGCCGGTTTCATTTTGGGACCAATTCAGAATCATGTGACAGATTTGGTAAAAGGAGTTTGAAGAATCGAACTACATCAGCACAAAACCGAAGCTGATTTGTGCGCAATTATCCTTTCTGGTGGACTCATCGTACTCCCCGCTGTAGTTTTCAAAGCGCACGAACAGACATGGATTTGCTTCATCGTCAGGCTCGCCCAGGATCACACGCCCTTCGGCCATCACGTAGCCCCCCTTGCCTCCATCGCCACCTGTTCCGACTTTTGCTTTGCCAAAACCGCCAGACACCATATAGTTGCCGAACCGCACCGAAGGCACGAAGGCCGGCTTTTGAGCAATTGCAAAGTCATTCTTGAAGTCGGTGTAGTAAGCCCCCGAGCCGGCGATCCATTTCAAACCGACTTCCAGGTCGTCATTGATGCTGTAACATGCCTTCAGACCGTATTCGAGGTTGAACATGGCCATAAATGGAAAATCATCATCGGGCTTTTTGTAATATCCCATTCCAAGACCAACACCGATATGATCGCCCATCATGAAAGGCTTATCCGTATCGCGGAAGATCAATGTGCCCAGCAGCGAATAATTCAGGCGCATGTCCAATCCCAAGCCGTTGATCTTATCGTCCGGCTCGCCTTCGATGGAGCTTTTGAAATTGTTATAGACGAAAGCTGCCTTGACTTCCCGGTAATAGCCGAGCTTGGTTTGCGCATATGTGGGTGCTGTCACGAGCATCAACAGTATGCAGGGTAAGAGAATTCTTTTCATAGCACCAGGGGGTTTGTTTGTATTTCAAAGCTATGCGGCAACAACGTTTCACACCATACCCATAAAACCGCATCTTTGATCCGTACCAATACGGATTTTGGTGGTCTTTGCCGGATAATTGCGTGAACGTTCAGGTGTAAGGCAGCGAAGCGGTCAATGGTCGGGACGAAACCTGGCGCGCAGTTGCTTTTTTTCACTGTGTGTTTTCTTTCCCTTTAGCCGTTTGGCTACCGACGACTTGGATGGCTTCGTGGCTTTCCGTTTCTTTTTTTCCCGGAAAGCGTTGGATAGGATCGAGTTGAATTTTGCAATTGCAGACTCCTTGTTTTTAAGCTGTGTCCGCTGCTCCTGTGATGAGAGTAAAAGGACGCCTTCATTGGTCAGCCGTGTCCTGAGCCGGGTCAGCAGCTTGTCCTTTTGTTCGGCAGTCAGCAGACTGGAATTGTATACGTCGAACCGCAAGGTGACCTTGGTGTTTACCTTGTTGACATTCTGGCCACCGGCGCCGCTGCTGCGCGACGTGGAGAATATAAGCTCCGGCTCAAGAGATTTCGGGTCAAACGCCATAAATATAAAAGTGAAACAATTCGTGTGCCCGTGTCGTCTTTGAAAGATTTATCGGCTATAGTCCCGGATAGCGATCAGGCGCTTATAGTGATGCGGATGCGTCCGGAATTTTTCGCTGAACCACGTCCAGAAGCCTTGCGTCTCGAGGGCGCTCTCGATATGCTTTTGAACGTTGAACTTCATGTAGATCTCTTTCCCGGCGGTCATGATGAGCACACCTTCGACCGCGCCTTTCGGAGAAGCGAGGTATCCGGCGCGATCGCACGTATATTCACGGGCGCGCGAGTACGCAAGGTAAAGCAGCGGCACAATACGCGAAGGGAAAAGAAACATCTCGTTGCTCAGGTGGCGGCGTTTGATATGACAAAGCTCGTGCGCAATCACAAAACGCACTACACTGTCATCGCCATTCAGCGCGGTCTCGACGACCTGTGAATAAAGCATCAACACTTTTGAACGCGCAAAACTCATGACAAATGCATTAAAAGGTCCCTGGGTGATATAGATCTCCGGCAGTTTCTTCACATCCATCTTTTCGGCGAGCTCTTGTACAGTGGCGTAAATTTCGGCGTACTGGTCCTTCGTGATCCTGACCGAATCGCCGCGGATCATGCCGACAAAGACGCCTTTCGCGATTGTGGTGACCATCCAAAAACCGAAGCCAAGGGCGGCGATTGTAAAAAGCATGGCGGCAAGCGTGCCTGCCATGAACGTAATGTACAGGTAACCGAGCAAAGCGAGATAAACGAGTACACTGACGACGAGTCGGAGGTTGAAATAAAATATTTCTTTCGGATGTGGTTTCACGACGATCTTCTGTCGCCCATCGGAGGCTTCGGCGTTGTGCGGAGTCTCGTAATTTTTTGCCCGGGCCTCGTTTTGCACCCGCTCTTTGAACCACGCCTCAACATCCTCCTGACCGATGTAATTTTTTTGCAAGTAGAGTTTCAGTTCCTGCAGGCCAGTTTCGTCGACCATCAGTCCGTCGCGAACAGTTCCGCATGTAATGGAAAACAAAGACTTCTCCTCGCTCATCGTTTTCTGCAGTGACACGTCGCCGGACGAGCTACTGGTTTCAATCGCCTTGTATAAATGGTATAGCTTCTTTGGATCGGTGGAATCAAGGCTGTAGATGAGCCACTTCCTGTAGTCGTCTTTTACAAGTGCCATGGTTGGGATCTCTGTTTTTTGAACAGCAAATATAACCAAATCCCTTTGTCCGACGGCGGACTTTCACTTAACAAGTACACGGATCCCAAACCCAACCAGGTTGGCGCAGAGGTAAAAAAAGAAACCCATGGTGACTGCCGCGACCTGGATCTTCAACAGGTCTGTGAAATTATTTTTGTGGTGAATGAAGGCGTTCACAGACATGAAGCCACTGTTGACATAGGATTTGTGATGGTAAGGCATCCACTCAGCGTAGTCCACCACGACTGTGGTTGACACCAGGTAGGTGACCAGGTACAATCCGCAGAAGACGGCGGCGAACGTCAGACCATCCGCGAGGCTGCGCCCGATGGTTGGAGCGCGGAAACCGATGGCAGCACAAAACACCATCGATGTCATGATGAAAAAGTTGTGGAACTGCAGCCAGTGGTCATAGTTCATTGTGCGCAGTTGGCTCACCAGCATGAACACGCTGGTGACTCCGCCGAGGATCAGACCGCCTGTCAGCGCGGCCTTCACAGTGGTGCAAGTCTGGTGGCTGCCCGAAATCGGGCTGAGTCGCGGTGATCCCTGTCTTGACAATCAGGTCGGTGCTTGAACATCTTATTGTATTCAAGGGTGTGTCACCAAATATAACTAAACAGAAGCTCCTGATCTTTGAAAAACAGAAGATTTCGCTTAGGCGGAGGTCTGCTGATTCCGGAATTTGAGAATCACCAGGTAGGCGAGGGCGAATGAAAGCACCGCGCAAATGACGGCCATCACGACCAGCGATTGAGTGAATGCGCCACGCGAAATATCGACCAGGGCTGTCTGAGCCGTCGCCGGAAGTTTTTCGGCCACAGCAAGGGCCCCACCCAATGTACCTCGCACTGCTTCCGCGTCGGCCGCTGAGATTTCCCTTGGAATAGAATCATTGATCAGGTAACCGTAGACGGCGGTGCCGATGCTCCCCAGTACGGCAATGCCGAGCGCGCCGCCAAACTCTGAGCTGGTTTCAGAAAGGGCACCTGCGGATCCCGCGCGTTCCGGGGGCACGGAACCGAGAATCATGTCAGTGATCAGTGTGAACAACGGTGCGAGACCGACTGAGAAGAGAATGGAGCTGGCAACAATGGCAAACAACCCCGACGAGCCGGCGGTCGCGAGAATGATAAATCCGCCGCCGGCCAGGAACAAACCGCCTGCCATGATCGTCGTCTTCCGAAAATGGTTGGCCACTTTCGGCGTGAGCATCGAGCCTGCGATAAACCCGACCGACCAGGGGAGCGTCCACAAGCCCGCGATGAGCGGTGACAGCCCGAGCACAAGCTGAAGATATTGTGAAATAAAGATATAACATCCGAACGTGGTGAAGACGGCCAGCGTGTTCATGCTCAACAGGGTGGCTACTGGCGATTTGTCCCGGAAGAGGTTCAGATCGATGAGGGGGTCTTTGAGCTTTTTCTGGCGTTGAATGAACAGCCACCCGATGACCAGGCCGGAGGCGATTGCTGCCGCGAACAGGATGGCGAAACCATCTTCCGCGATCTTTTTCAGCCCGAAGATGACCAACAAAACAGCGGTGATCGACATCGCCGCGCTGGTCAGGTCGAGCCGGCCTGCATTCGGATCCCTGAACTCCGGTAGATATTTCGGTCCAACTGCAAGAAGCAGCACCATGACGGGGACACTGGCCAGGAAGACGGAACCCCACCAAAAGTACTGAAGCAGCAGGCCACCGACGAGCGGTCCGATGGCGCCGCCAACGGAGTAGCTGGTGATCCAGATCCCGATGGCGAAGGTTCGCTGTTTCTCGTCGTGAAACATGTTGCGGATCAATGACAATGTGGAGGGCGCTACCGTTGCCCCGGCAATACCGAGAATGGCGCGGTTGAGGATCAGTATTTCAGCCGTGTTCGAAAATGCGGCCAGCGTTGATGCGAGACCGAAGGCGCCTGCACCGATGAGCAGGAGTTTGCGGCGTCCAATGCGGTCGCCGAGCGTCCCCATCGTGATCAACATGCCCGCCACCATGAATCCGTAGATGTCGACGATCCACAACAACTGGGAGCTGCTGGGTTTGAGGTCCTCGCTGATCCGCGGCAACGCAAGGTTGAGTACGGTCAAGTCCATCGCGTAAAGCAGGCAAGGCAAAGCAATCACCGTTAGCCCGATCCATTCTTTTCGTCCGGCTTTAGGCGTTGTTATCGTCGTTTCCATCTCTTGCATCAGGCATTCCGTTATTTTCTGTTGCAAGGTTGCGGATTTCTGCCTGAAATGAAAGTAAGAATCCGACTTTGAGGCTGGGCGAATGCGACAAGGATTTTGAATTGAAGATTCCGATTTCTAATTTCTAATTCTCTAAATTCACCTTGGCAATGCAGGATCCTTACACACGATCGGAAAAGTTCATGAAAGAACCGCCTGCGACATTTTCGCAGCGCCTTAAACATCTCGGCCCGGGATTTATCCTGTCGGCGTCGATCGTCGGGTCGGGCGAGCTGATCGCCACGACCACGCTGGGTGCCCGCGCGGGCTTTATCGCTTTCTGGGTCATCATCGTCAGCTGTCTTGTCAAAGTTGCCGTTCAGCTGGAAGTCGGTCGTTACACCATCATCACTGGAAAGACGATCATGTCGGTGTTCAACAACGTGCGTGGTCCACGGGTTGGAAGGGGCGGGTGGCTGCTGTGGTTGATCTTCGGAATCTTTTTGCTGAAGTTCGTTCAATTGGGAGGGATGGTGGGCAGCACCGCGATCGTCTTGCATATGCTTATGCCCGCGGTTGGAGTTGCAGCTTGGGTGGTTGCCGTTGCGGCCGTGGCGGCGTTGTTGATATTTCGCGGTGTCTACACACCGATCGAGAAGGCGTCGCTGTTCATGACTGTGTCATTTACTGCGCTCACACTTGCCTCCGTTGCCGCACTCGCGTTTACGCCGTACGCGTTATCGTGGGAGCAGATCGGCAGCGGACTTACCTTCGCGTTTCCACCCGAGATAATCCCGGTCGCCGTGGGAGCTTTCGGCATCACAGGCGTGGCCAGCGACGAGATCATCGCGTATAACTACTGGTGTATTGAAAAAGGGTATGCGGCAAATACAGGTCCGCAGTCAGCCGATCCGTTGTGGGAACGCCGTGCGCGGGGATGGGTGGAGGTTATGTATCTCGACGCCATCGTGGCAATGGTCGTTTATACCATGGTGACCGCGGCGTTTTACCTGTTGGGTGCGGCGATCCTGAATAATCGCGCTGCCGTGCCGGGCGGCAACGAACTGATTGAAACCATCGCGTTGATTTACACCGAATCACTCGGACCTGGCGTGAGAATGGTCTACCTGGTCGGTGCGTTCTTCGTACTGTTCTCAAGCATCTTCGCCACACTTGCCGTGTGGACGAGGATCTACCCGGATATTTTCGGTCACCTCGATTGGATCCAGTTCAGCAACCCGGTTGCCAGGAGAAAAACCATCGGCTGGCTGGCTTTCCTGTTTCCGGCGTGCTGGGCGCTGGTGTACCTTTTTGTCGAGCTTCCCGTCACCATGATTCTTTTCGGCGGCCTCGTAAGCTCGGCGCTTTTGGTGATCATGGTCGCCATTGTGATTCCCATGAATACAAAGACACGCGCTGTGGTTTCGACCGGACCATTTTACCAGCTTGCGTTTTACGTGAGCGTTGTTTCCATCTTTGCGATCGGATTGTACGGCGTCGTATCGGTTATTTCGCGATAGGCCGGAGATGCCAGGAAGGTGCAAAAGATTTTTTCAGCCGACAGCCACGTTCGCGTGCATGTCGCGGACCTCGGCGATGAGGGCGCGGTAGAGGCGGCGCTCCGGTCCTTTCATATGCTCGAATTCTCCCAGCAGATCGGCGAGTTTTTCTTTCGCCTCCGCTTTCCTGCCGGTCTTTACAAGGAACTTGCAGTATTCAAGACGCTGGTTGTAATTCGTGTACGACCTGTCCATGTCCTGAAAGGTCGCCTCCGCCTTTTCGGGATGGCCTTCGTAATAGAGGGCCCAGGCGTAAGCCAGGCGCTCGCTCGCGCCGCGGAAAGTTTTTTCCTGCCGGAGTGAATCGCCCAGGGCCACGCAATCCCGGTAGTCTTCTTTCAGGAACAACGCGTACAAAAGCTTCATTCGCAAAGCGGGATCATCGGCCATAAATCCCTGAAGGCTTTGACGATACAGATCGGCTGCTTCGTTGTAACGACCAATCTGCACATATGCATCCGCCAGGTTTATCCGGTTCGCGACTGTGTCGCTGAACTTGAGCGTTTTTTCGAGCTGCTCGATCCGGTAATTGCTGTTGACAACAACCTTCAAACCTTCGGAAATAGATTTCACATTCTGGCGGTTGTAGAAATGATGAATCAGGTAAATGCACGCGCCGACACCGGGGAAGAACAGGATCAGGAAATACCATTTATAATCGTAATTGTGGCGGTAGGCATGATAAACACAAAATGCCTGGAGCAAGAAAAACGGCGTGTAGAATCCATACATAAGCGAATGGTCTTGATTTTTGTTAGCGTCGCAGAGCCTGGAATAAACGCGGCGTCATCACGAAATGTGAATATACAAAAAACGCGTTTGTGATCCTCGACCTTTTGAAATGAGCGACGATGGCCGTCAGGCTGGAAGGCGAACCGTAAACTCGGAGCCAACGCCTTTTTTTGATTTCATTTCGAGGGCTCCCTGCATTCTTTCGGTTGTTTCCCTTACGATGTAGAGCCCGAGTCCGGAGCCGATCGATGTTTCTGAAACCCGGAAGAACATATCGAAGATCTTATCGTGGTATTGATCGTCGATCCCCACACCGTTGTCTTTGATCGAAATAAAGAGGTCGCTGCCGGCTCGGCCATATTGGATGTCGACGCGAGGGCGTTCCTTGCTTACATCCGAGTAGTGAATGGCGTTCGACAGGAGATTGCCGACAATCATCTTCAGCCGCGTAGGATCGGTGGCGACTGTCAGCTCGGAAGGTCCGTCAAGATTGATCTGTACCGATCCGTTTGAATGGTCGAACTGGTGGATGAGCTGTTTCATGAACCCCGGGATGTTGACGGGTACACGGTCGATTTCGGTCCGTGAATTCTTGGACAGGTCGAGGATGTCGCGGATGAGTTCTTCGAGGCTCATCAGGCGGTCCTTCATCATCTCGTGGCATTGCCGCATTTCCTCCGGTGATGAAGAGAGCTCCGCCACGCGGATCAATCCTTTCAAAGACGTGATCGGAGCCTTAAGGTCGTGCGAGGTACGATAGGCGAACTGGTCGAGTTCGAGGTTGATCTTGCGAAGCTCGTTGTTTTTCTTTTGCAGCAGCTCATTGGATTCATTGACTTTGAGAATGTCGCTCTTTGCGCTGTAGACCACGACGTAAACGAAAAACGATCCAAACAAAAATACGAGGCCCGTAACAAGCAAGAGCGGTTCCTGGTAACCGAATAACACCAGGAAGATGACAACGATGTAACCGATGAGGAAGAAAACCATCAGCCGCTCCAGCCATGTCCAGCGTTGGTTGTTGACCCCTTGCACGAGCATGTTGCGTAAACGCGACGTCTTCAAAACCGAAAGAAACATAATTACTGCGCCGGCACCAATGCACAATACCGTTAGAAGATCAGCAATTCTCAAGCGGAGCGGGGATAAACTACAAACAAGGTAATCTAAATTTTAATGAAGCAAAAGCGGGGTGCTGCGAAAGATATTGTGATTAACTGCTGCTTCGTTCACGACGTGATGGTTACCTTAGGTGGCAGCCTCGTATGAACGCCGCTTTTGAAAATTCATAGGGAATCACTTTCGTGCGGGAGGCGGATCGGAAACAATCGTTGTCTTAAGCGCTTCTTCGATCGTGTTATCCAGATCTTCGTACCAGTCCAGGTGAAACGAGAACGCGTTGCATCCGCCAACCGGGCCGGGGCATTGCGTCAGCTGATGCTGAAAGCCGCAATCGGGACATTTCGCTGCGGTATCGAATGTATTCCACGTACAACCACAATGGCATTTCCAATATTCGCCGCCATCGGGCTCCCAGTTACATTTCGGGCATCTGATTCGCATGAGGGGTTTTTGGTTTGGTACTGGTATAAACGCCGGTTGAAACGAATAATTGCGTACCACCAAAGGAAGTAATTTAATAAGCCAAGACTGAAGGGGGATTTATCACGCAAGGGGTTAATGGCGGCAACGGAGTTACCGCGACGAGCCCGGGCGAACGGACCGATGATGGTCCCTCATATTCGCGCGGGCTCGTCGCTGTAAAATCCCTTCACAATTCCGAAACAGAACGCTGCTTAAGATATTGATGCTGCTGAATATTACTCGTCCTCGTCGTCCGTCTCTGCTTTCGCCGAAGGCGAATCGGTGGCTCCTTCTGCTTTCAGGGCCACGAGACTCAGTTCGACATTAACGGTTTCAGAAATGAATTTGTCGCCGAGTGTTTTGTCGTTGCCATAGTTCATTTTCCACTGTGTGCGGTCGATCTCGAAATTCGCATTCGCCTTGAGCTTGTTGCCATCGAGGTCGATGCGCGCGGGGAACGTGATGTTCTTTGCCTCGCCTTTAAGTGTCAGGTTACCGCTCACCATAAAATTCGCGCCTTCAACCAGTGATTTCTTAGTGTCTTTATCCGGGTCGTAAGGAACAACGTTGGTGATCTCGAAAGTGGCAGTGCCGAATTTATCAGCATCGAAGAAGTCGCCGCTCATCAGGTGCGGTCTCAGCTTCGTTTCTATGTCCTTGCCGCGCTGCTCCATCCGCATGGATTTGATGTCGATCACAAAGCTACCGCCCGATACTGTATCCTTATTGACCGCGGTTGCTCCATAGCTCAGCTTGAAACGGCCGGGATGATTCTTGCCAACGCCCCAGCCGGTAAATCTTACGAATGAGTTGGCGGTGTCGACTACATAGGTCTGCCCTGTGGGCGTCGCTTTCTGTTCTGTCTCGGCGATCGTCGCCTCGTCGCCTTTCGGCGGTTTTTCACATGCTGCCAGAAGAATGACGGCAATAAACGCCGGCAATATTGTTTTAAAAACGTTCTGTTTCATACTTGTTTTTTTTCTCAGGTTGGAAAAATTGTATACCATTAACCATCGCAGTTACGGCGGCGGCAGCAATATGCGTGCATGAGAAATCTGCGTTAGGCCGCTTTCACGCGCCGGTTGTTGACGTGATAAGCGGGGAAATCGGACCAAATGTCCCAGTGATCTTACATGACTGCGTGCGCCATCCGCGCTTCAAGCAGGGACACGCTCGCAGGCATTTAGTAACTTGTAACAAATCTCTACCCCACGTGCCAAACCGAAGAAAGCTGAGGGACCTGATCATTGGTGCTCACATAATTCCGTCACGCTCTGAGTACAAACGACTGATGCTGACGGGATACCTGTCGATCATTTGCGGCGTCGTCGCTGTTCTATACACGTTTCTTGATCTTGCGCACGGCGTGATGTACTCCTTGCCGGCTTATGTGATCCTTTTTACCATGCCGATCATATCGCTCTGGATGATCCGCGCCCAGCATTACCGATCGGCGAAGATCTGCCTGATGATATCGGTGAATATGGTCGTGTTCTGGGCAGCGTTGAATGATCCTTTTGAAACGGGCACATTCATGTTCTTTATCCCCGCGGCCCTTGGATCTTTTGCGATACTGGGCTTCGAAGACCAGCGCACCGGGATTCTGCTGGCTGCCTTAACCGCGGTGTTATTCCTGCTCGCGTATTTCAGCGACCTGCAACCCTTCCCCGTCACACGGCCCTCGGATCAATACATTCGCCTGAGCTTTGTTGTCAATTATTTCATTTCCGTGACGATCGCCGTGCTCGCCGTATATTTCCTGATGGCGCTCAACCGCCATTCTGAGGATGAGCTGGTTCAAAAGGAAAATTTCGCGAATCTGAAAAATAGCGAGCTGCAACAGGTGAACGAAGCGCTCGATCGGTTTGTATACAGCGTGTCGCACGATCTCCGCTCACCCCTCAGCTCGATCCTTGGCCTTACCAACCTCGCGCGTTTAACCAAAGACCCGACGGAGCTCGACCAGCTGCTTGGCATGATCCAGGGCAGGATCAGCGCGCAGGATCACTTCATCCGCGAGATCATCGACTACGCCCGCAACGCGAGAACTGAACTCACACCGGAGCCACTGCCCCTGCTGCAGCTCGTCGACGAGGTCATCGACAACCTCAAGTTCAACGCCAACGCGGACCGCATCGAATTCCGAAAACGCGTTCCCGATAACATTCAGATACATTCCGACCGCATTCGTCTCACGGTTATACTCAGCAACCTGATTGGCAACGCGATCAAGTATTGCGACACACGCAAGGAGCATCCCTTCATCGAAATCGGATACAGCGAAGAGCGCTCGGCGATTTACGTGCAGGACAACGGTATCGGTATCATGCCTGAGCACCGCGAAAAGATCTTCAACATGTTTTACCGTGGCTCTGAACGTTCCACAGGCAGCGGCCTCGGGCTTTTCATAACCCGCGAAGCGGTCATCAAGCTTGGTGGCAGCATCGAAGTAAAATCTGTTTACGGCGGGGGCAGTACCTTCAACGTATACCTGCCGAAGTTGAACGGGCACGCAATGGGGATGCCCGGCTAGTCACAATGCCGATGAATTTGTGGGGGCGTCAGCTCGCACAGCGCAGAGGGTTATTGCCAGTACCGGCCACCAGTTGACGTGAAATTCGTAATGTGCCGCCAAGGCACCAGGAAGCGACGTATCGCGAACGCGCAGCGACGACACCGCCGATGCCTGCGATTTCTTTGCGAAACTTAAAGCCTTAGATCCTTTGCGGCCAAAAAAAATTCGGTTGCACCCGCTCTTCAAATCAACACCTGGCCCGTAACAGGCAACGGCGACAATTTCCAGAAAGAACAACCAAAGAAGCCCAAAGCTCGAAATCAGAAATCAGTAATAGGAGGAATTAATTTAAGCTTGTTTCCTTTCCAACGAATTGTCAATCACGAGAGATATGCGTTCTGCCATCACGGTACTGCTATCTGTAGCGAATTGGTCGGCAGTAATTTTCAACAGGTCGGACGAGAAAATCTCCACCAGGTCGTCCGGCAGGTTGGAGCGCCAAAGGCTGGCGCATTTCAGCATGTGGTAGCAGCCATCGCGTACATCGTAAACCACCACGGGATCGAAAGAATTTTCAGAGCCGTTGAATCGTGTCAACAACAGAGGAAAATCAAAAAGAATCATCCCGTTAAGATCCGGGATGATGTTCGCGTCAAAGAATTCATATTTAAGTAACCGCGTGGTGATGCCGTTGTTGAGCAGCGATTCCTGCAATTGACACAGCCGGTCGTGCATCACGCGCATCGGCACGCGCGCCGGATTGAACTCGGCGATCGGAAGCCATTGCTGGTCGCTCACCCGCAGAAATTCGATGGCGGGTTTGCCGATCTTGAGCTTGTAGTCGAACGCCTTGTAGCCGGGCACAAAGTAGCCGGGGTAAAAATATTTAAGCCCAACCTCGCGGCAATACTCGAGTTTAAGAAACATCAGGTACTTGCCGAGACTGAACCGCTTGTACAATGGATCATAAAAGCACGTAATGCCAGCCGCGCTTTCCCTCCCCAGGTCGAAGTATCCGCAGGCAATCAAACGCGACTTGTCATAGATCACAACCTCCATCGTATAGAAAATGTTATGCTTGGCCGTGCCGAACAACAGCGTGTTAACTGAGTTGGAGGCGTTGAAAGGCACCGATTGACGGTATCGCGAAAACAAAATTTCCTTGTCCTGGTCGATTGAGGCAGGACGGATGATCACATTAAACGGAGCATTGAGTCGTTTCAGCTGCCCGAACGTCTTATCATTTCCGAAGCCGTCAAGGGCCACCCGCAGCCAGATGGCGCTGTACAACTCATTGTTGAAATTCAGGAAGTTGGTCGTGAAGATCGTTTGCCCCATCCTGAACCAGCCACTTTCCAGGTAGCGGTCAAGCTCATCCGGCGTTAACATTTCGGGAAGGTGCGATTCGGCAAACATAAACCTTAAGATAAGGTATAAAGTCTAAAGTGTAAAGTTGTTAATTGGAATAGATCGGGTTGGGGGGATCACCGCAAGGACGCCAGGACGTAAGGAATCAGTACTCAACAAATAATCCCTGCGCCCTCGCGTCCTTGCGGTAAAAACCCAAACGCTCCCTCTAACCGACAATTTGTTGTGCGGTAATTGCGCTTTAGACATTATCATTATATTTAGCGCCAACATTATTTTTCGTCATCCATGAATAACATTTTCAGAATTCTGGTTGCCTGTTCGGTAACCGCGATTTTTTCATCCGGCGTGATGGCACAAGATATTTTGCCGCCCGCACCGGAGTGGAGCGGTAAAAGTGAGACGCTCGTCGCAAAGAAAGGCGACCCCTGGATCACTCCCGTGGAATCATCAGGTTTTGTCAATACCCCATCGTATCGCGAAACAATGGACTGGCTTCAAAAACTTTGCGCCAGCACGACCACCATGCGCATGGTCAGCATTGGAAAAAGCGCGAACGGCCGCGACATCCAACTCCTGGTCGCCACCAGCGACGGAAAATTCGACGCCCAGTCGATCGCAAGCTCTGCGCGCCCGGTCGTGCTGATGCAGGCGGGAATCCACGCCGGTGAAATCGATGGCAAGGACGCCGGCATGATGCTGCTGCGCGACATCGC